>CATLBO010000023.1 GCA_949879025.1 uncultured Hungatella sp.
CCCATTCCCCGGGTACCGGAACTGTTTTTCCGGATTCAGGCCTTCTAATGCCGACCAAAGTCTTTTTCCCAGAACGTCCACCCGATGCAGGGTTCAAAACCAATCTTTTCATAAAAGGGGGCTCCGCAGGATCAAGGCTGTCAATGCCTTTGTCACGAATATAGAAGAACATGTCTTCTATATGGTGCGCAATCTCTGCCAGAGGGCTGAATTCCATCATGGCAGAAGACCCCTTAATTGTATGCATGATGCGGAAAATCTCGTTGACGTCATCTGTGGAAAAGTCTCCGATCTTTTCGTCAGCCACCAGCATCTCATCCAGTCGGTCCAAAAGGGAGTTTGTTTCGAAAAGGTATGTATCAAGCATACCTTCCATACCATTATCCATTCTGTTACACCACCTATCTTTATTAAATGTTATGCATAAAAATCAAACAGTCAAAGGCAGGATATGCCGGACTGCAATACACTACATTTACATATCGACTAAAAAAAGAGATACATAAGTTATTATTTGAAAAAAAACGTCGATATAAAAATAATGTTCTATATTTTTTGAAAAATCAGGTTATGAAAAAAAAAAAAATGCCGAAATAGTATAAAAGAGTATGTAATGCCATGAATCTGGAGATTTTCGTTTCCGGCACGATTTCTATGGCCATAATCTAAAAACGGCTCAACAAGGAGGAGCGACGAATGAAGAACTTAAAAGTTGGCAAGAAGTTTTTGGTATCTTTCGGCATGATTCTGGCAGTGTTCTTAATTGCGATCATATTTGCCAGTGTCGGGATTACCAGGGCCAGGGCAAGCTACCGGGATTTCTACGAGGAGGACTATGAAGCGGTTACCAGGATAAATGATATCCGGGCGAAACTTCAGAGAAGCATGAAAGAGCTGCTGCTGGCGGTGATCGAGACGGACCCTGTAGAAACCGACAAGTGGGTGCAGAAGGTGAACGAAGACATGACAGCCATTGGGTCGCAGCTGAATTATATTTATGACAATTATCCGGGAGATGTTTCCCTTCTTAAACAGTTTGAGGCGGACATGGCTGCCAATAAGAGCGTAAGAATGGAGGTTATAGAGCGTGCCTGTGCAGGTACGGAAGAGGGCAACAAAGAAGCCAGAGAACTTATTCTTAGCCAGTACAGCCCCCGGGTGGAGGAGTATGTGGAAGTCCTTGTAGAGGCGGCAGATTTGATAGAAGACGGAAGCAGGCAGAGGTATGACGAGGCTATGATGATGCTGGGGGCGTTTTTGGCCGCATCCATTGCTATTACGGTTGTTGCTTTTGTCCTTGCCTGTATTATTGCGGTAAACCTTACAGGCAACATCCTTACGCCGGTCAGAAAAATTGAAGAGGTCCTTCGCCAGGTTGTAGCAGGCAACCTTTCTGTAGAGGTGGGTTACAAATCTAATGATGAATTCGGCGAGATGGCAGAGAATATGCATGAGATGACCACAGGAATCGCTGCCATTATTAAAGATATTGAGACGATCCTTACTGCCATGGCAGGGGGTGATTTTGCTGCCGTCTCTTCAGACAGAAGCAGATATATAGGTGATTACCAGAAGATTCTTCAGGCTATGAGAGACATTAAGCGCAGCCTTAATACGACCATGACTACCCTGAACCAGTCAGCGGATCAGGTAGCATCCGGTTCGGACCAGGTTTCTTCCGGAGCCCAGGCTCTTTCCCAGGGCGCTACGGAGCAGGCGTCCTCCGTGGAGGAACTTGCTGCATCCATTAACGATATTTCTACCCGCATCAATCAGAACGCCCGCGGCGCAGAAGAAGCCAGCAGCAAATCTACCATGGTCAGCCAGGTGGCAGCGGAAGGAAACCGCATGATGCAGGATATGCTGGCAGCCATGTCGGATATTAACGATTCTTCTGCAGAGATTGGGAAGATTATTAAGACCATAGAAGACATTGCGTTCCAAACCAATATACTTGCGCTGAATGCGGCGGTGGAGGCTGCCAGGGCGGGTTCAGCCGGCAAAGGATTTGCCGTTGTGGCGGATGAGGTGCGTAACTTGGCAAGCAAGTCATCGGAAGCATCCAAGAATACGGCGGCGCTTATTGAGAACTCCCTTTTAACGGTGGAAAACGGCAAGAAGATTGCTGATGAGACTGCAGGCGCTTTAGAGAAAGTTGTAGACGGTATTCAGGAGGCTACGGAGATGATGGATTCCATTGCCAGGGCATCCAGGGAGCAGGCGGACGCAATTACCCAGATTACTGTAGGCATTGATCAGATTTCCAGCGTTGTCCAGACCAACTCCGCTACATCTGAGGAGAGTGCGGCAGCAAGCCAGGAACTGTCCAGCCAGGCGCAGATTATGAAAGATCTGGTGAAGAGATTTAAATTAGAGAGCAGCCGGTAACTGTCTGGCATGGCGGGTTTCTGCGGAAGCCGGAGAAAGTGAAAAACCGGATGCTGCAGAATCTGTGATGGATACAGGCAGTGGAGGATTAAGGCTGACGAGAATATAATATAGCAATTAGGTGGTTGCAAGGAGAGACAGGATGAAGCAGAGCATAAAACAGCAGGTTTTAATACGTATTGGCATTATCTTCGGTGTGCTTATTCTCAGCGGCATCGTAATATTAAACGGCATGAAGAAGGTGCGTCTCAGCAGCGCATCAACAGAGCAGGCCACGGAGATCCACTCTCTGGTCTTAACTGCGCAGAAGGCGCACTACGGGTGGGTGGAGAATCTATGTTCTGCGGTTGCTCTGGGAACTGAATTTACGGGAATGACTAATTACAGAGGGTGCATTTTAGGAACTTGGATGTACGGGCCGGAGGTTGAAGCCCTTAAGGACGAGAATATTCTTAAGCTGGTGGAGGAGATGAAGCCTGTCCATCAGGCGATTCATGAGTCTGCAGACAGAATTTTGGCTGTAAATCTGTCTGATCCGCAGGAAGCCCGCAGAATGTATCTGGAGGAAACTAAAGTGAATGTGGATAAGCTTGTTTCCCTTTTGGATCAGGTTGCAGCTATTACGGATGAGCAGGTGGCAGCAAACCAGGATGGGCTTGTAAGTCAGGTGTTTAAGACAGAGGCTGCTTCTGCTTTTGCAATTATTGCAACCATGTTCGTGTGTATTCTTCTTGTTCTTTATGTCATGGGAATGATCGTAAATCCGATCCAAGTGATTACAGAGTCAAGCAAGGGGATGGCACAAGGAAAGCTGGATTTCCAGATTGATATTAAGAACAAGGATGAAGTGGGAGATTTGGCTGCCAGCCTTAATGCCTCTGTAAGGAATTTGAAACTTTATATTTCTGATATTACAAAGATTTTGGAACAGATGGCGGAAGGAAATCTGGCTGCCAAAAGCGAAGTGGAATACATGGGTGATTTTGTCCAGATTCAGAAAGCGATTGAGATCATCAGCAGAGAGCAAAGCAACATCATGCAGCAGATTTATTCTTCCGCCAGCCAGGTGGACATGGGAGCGAACCAGGTGGCCACAGGCGCTCAGAACCTGGCTCAGGGCTCTACAGAGCAGGCCTCAGAAGTGGATGATCTGGAGCGCATGATTGAACAGATTACAGAGCAGATCGACGGCAATGCCAAGAGTGCTGCCATGACTACAGAAGAGGCGGATAAGATGGCTGACCAGCTTTCCGAGTGTAACAAGCAGATGCAGGAGATGGCAGAGGCCATGGATCAAATCAGTGCATGTTCCGGGGAAATTCAGCACATTATCAAGACTATTGACGATATTGCCTCCCAGACGAATATTCTTGCCCTGAATGCGGCAGTAGAGGCTGCCAGGGCGGGCAGCGCCGGCAAGGGCTTTGCCGTTGTGGCGGATGAGGTCCGCAGTTTGTCAGCTAAAAGCGCCAATGCGGTTAAGGACACAACAGAACTGATTGAAAAAATCCTCCGCATGGTAGACACTGGTGCTCAGCTTACGGGCGTAACCCGGGAGTCCCTTCGTTCTGTAGTAGGTGGAGCGGAAAGCGTTACCAATAATATTAAGGTGATCTCCGATGCCTCTAAAGGGCAGGAGACTGCGATTAACCGCATTCGGGAAGGCATCCATCAGATTTCCACTGTGGTTCAGTCAAACTCCGCAACATCGGAGGAAAGTGCTGCGGCTAGCGAGCAGCTGGCAGGCCAGGCTCAGGTCCTTAAGTCACTGATAGGAAGATTTAAATTTAATCACTAATTTCGGAAGAAACTTACAGAAACCGTCCTAACAAGAATCTTGTACTGTATTGGCGAAACGGTGGGTTCTAAGCTTACCGGAATTTCCCCAAAACAGTGCCAGGAGGCAGCTCTCTTATGAGCGGACTGGGATGGTTTCTGAAGCGATAAAAACAATATAAAAAGTAATAAAAGTAGCGAAGGGAGAAAGTCATGAAAGGTATCAAGAATCTAAAAGTCAGCGCTAAGCTATATCTGCTTTCAGGAATAGCAGTAGTGGGGATGCTGGTGCTGGTAATTATGTCTCTTATCCTGATGAAGGATCTCAATGGAGCAACCAAAATCATTGCACAGAAATGGATGCCAAGCTGTACATTATCTGACCAGATGAATACGTCGCTGTCCAATGTCAGGCTTTACAAAACCACTGCAGTAACCGGAAAGTCAGACGAGGAAGTAAGTACCAATATTACTAAGGTTGAGGAGGCGGTTTCTCAGCTGGACGGCCATATTGCTGCCTACGGCAATTATGTTACCACCGCAGAAGGCAGGGGCCTTTATGAGGCGCTGCAGTCAGCATGGTCTGCTTACAAGCAGGTAGATACCCGAGTGATGAACTTGGCGAAAGAGGGTAAACTGGAAGAGGCAGAGCAACTTTTGAAAGGTGATGAGGGCGTTGCAGTTTATAATAACGTGACCATGGCTCTTGATAATCTGTCCGACTTTAACACTAGAGGAAGCGATGGGGCTTATGAGGACAGCAATTCTACTTACAGCAGGGCTATGATACTTACATTCATTGTCTTGGCAATTATTATAGTAATCGGTGTTGTCTTCTCTGCAGTGATTATCAGAGGCATCCGCACTCCGGTTCAGGAGCTTGAGGCGGCTGTTGTTGAGATGGTGAAAGGTAATTTTGAGGTTAGCATTAAGTATGAGGCCAAAGACGAGCTGGGCGTGGTAGCTGAACAGTTCAGAGGGCTTATAAGCAAGCTGAATGCCATCATAAAAGACGAAGAGCAGTTTATGGCTAAGATGGCCAACGGCGATTTGACAGTAGATTCTGTCTGCCCGCAGGAATATATCGGCTCCTTTGAGAACCTGCTTATTTCCTTCCGCAGCATTGCATCACACATGAATGATGCAATGACCAAAATCAGCGAAAGCAGCGAACAGGTTTCAAACAGCGCAGATCAGGTTTCCAGTGGTGCACAGGCTCTTTCTCAGGGCGCTACGGAGCAGGCAAGTTCGATTCAGGAGCTGGCTGCTACTATTAATGATATTTCCGACAGGATTAAAGAGAATGCCGAGAATGCAGGCGTTGCAAACACCAAGGTTAACGCTGTTGCTGAGAATATGAATCTGAGCAATGAAAAGATGCGGGATATGATTCAGGCGATGAGTGATATTAATAACAGTTCCAGTGAGATCAGCAAGATTATTAAGACTATTGAGGATATTGCATTTCAGACTAATATTCTGGCTCTTAATGCAGCCGTTGAGGCAGCAAGAGCAGGAAGCGCAGGAAAGGGGTTTGCGGTTGTTGCTGACGAAGTAAGGAACCTTGCAAGTAAGAGTTCTGAGGCTTCCAAGAATACGGCAGCCCTGATTGAAAATTCCATTAAGGCAGTGGAGAACGGCACAGAGATTGCCAGCGAGACAGCCAAGACTCTGATTCAGGCTGTGGATGGGGCCAAAGAGGTTACACTGCTTGTGGATAAGATTTCTGAGGCAAGCCATAATCAGTCTTCTGCAATTTCGCAGATCACTTTGGGAATTGATCAGATTTCCAGCGTTATTCAGACTAACTCCGCTACTGCCGAGGAGAGTGCGGCAGCCAGTGAGGAATTGTCCAGCCAGGCTCAGCTGATGAGGGAGCAGGTGGGTAAATTCCGTCTGAAGAGTACCGGAAGTTTTTCTGCGTCAACTCCAACCCCGGCTCCGGCAGCTGCTGTCAGCTACAGCAGAGAGCCAGAGGATTATTCCAGCTATGAGAGCACGCCCAGTGTTCCAAGCGTGTCTTACTCAGGAAATGACAAGTATTAGGGTTTAAAAATGGGGCTGTTGACAGCAGACTGTGAGCGGCTGCGTAAAAGTTATATCTGCAAGCCATAAACTTGAGCATGATAGAGCTTCTTTTACGGCGGAAATTTCCGAAAGGGAAGTAGCTGTAAAAGGAGCTTTTTTTGTCCTTGACGGCTGGAAAACCGATCAGGTATAATAGCACATGCATATAATAGTCCCAATCCGCAGGCTGCGGACAAGAAATAGCCGAATGAACATGGAAGAGAGGGATAGGACAGTGAGACAGTTTTTTGGTATGAGTCAGCAAGGGAACCTGAAGGAAGCAGTCAGGGGGTTGGTGAATCCGCAGCTGATTATGCTGATGTCTAACAGCAGCCAGTTTGAAAAGCATGTAAAGGAATTGGAAGAGATGTACCCGGAGATACCCAGTATTGGGTGCATAGGAATGAGCTATGATACTAAGGGAGTGGTAGAGCAGGGAGTAGGAGTAGTGGCTTTCATGGAAGGAGTCAATGCTGCTGCCAATGTGCTGGAGCAGGTCAGTGTTATGCCAGTAAAGTATATTAGGCGAATGGAAGAGGATTTGCGAAAAGTCGGCGGTTCTGAGAGAGATACCATATGCATTGATTTTTGCTCCGGCAACGATGCTTGTGTGCTGACTACAATACATACAGCCTTAAGACGGCAGAATATTTCTCTGGTAGGAGGAACCGGCGATGGCGGAAAGGTGTCTGCCAACGGAAGAATCTACAACGACGCAGTAGCATATGCTTTTGTAAGGAACCAGGGCGGCAGGATAAAGGCTTACAAGGAAAACATCTACCGGAAGATGGGAGATTATCGCTTTATTGCTTCTGACACAGATAAGGGAAGATATATTATGGGATCTTTGAATGGAAAGCCTGCCAAACAGGTGTATCAGGATATTCTGCATGTGACGGAGCAAGAGATCCAGACTCAGACATTTAAAAACCCTTTTGGAAAGATTAACGGAGATGAAACCTGCATTATTTCTATTAAAGAGGTAAACGGAAATGCGCTGGCTTGTTTCAGACAGGTAAATGATTCGGATGTCCTTAACCTGCTGGAGCTGGGGGATTACAGGCAGACCGTAAAGGATACAATACAGCTGATCTGCCAGGAATTTCCCAGAAGATCAGCAGTATTTTCCGTTAATTGTCTGTTTCGGTATAAGTTGTTCAGCGAAAATGGTTATATGCAGGAATACCTAAGGGAAATGGGGGCGCTGGGAAGCCACGCAGGCCTTGTAGGATACGGAGAACACTATAATAACCAGTTTGTTAATCAGTCTATGACATGTGTTGTATTTGAATAGAGGGGAGACGAAGACATGCTGTTTCGCAGAGATAAAAAACGGGAAGATGGAAAGAAGCATGGCGAGGAAAAAGATCTGTATCCGGTATTGTATGTGATGGACAGTTTAAAGCAGTACCATACGGATCTGGTACATAAGGAAGTGGAATCTTTGTGGGAGCTGAGCATGGTGGGCAGCTCTTTTGACAGTGTCCTTGGGGAAACACAGCGCTTTCAGGAAAGACTGGAGGGCATGGGACAGGATTTTTCAAGGGTCAGCGAGGCTTCAGAGCACTTTGCAGTTGTGAGGGATGAGATTGCCAAGAGCGTGGGGCAGGCACAGGATGAGGTTGAGACTCTTAAGAAAAGTTCCCAGGAGGTAGAAACTCATTTTAAGGAGATGGGCAGCACTTTTTCGGAACTGCAGGCATCTGTGGATCAAATTAAGCAGAGGATGAATCGGATCGTATCCATTGCAGATCAGACGAATATCCTTGCCATCAATGCTTCCATTGAGGCCGCCAGGGCCGGAGAGATGGGAAAGGGATTTGCCGTGGTTGCAGTGGAGGTGAAGAAGCTGGCAGATGAGATTAAGGATCTGGCGGCGGAAGTAGATGCCGGCATTAAGGATGTGGAAGCAGGGACAGATAAGCTGAATGGGCGCATTGGGGTTTCCAGAGAAGCTTTGGGAGAGAGCCTGAATAAGGTGCAGGAAACGTATGAGATGTTTGAGAAAATTACCGAGGCAGCAGAAGGAGCCACTAAGGTGCAGAACCAGATATCAGGAGTGATCGGGGAGTCCAGATCAGCCCTTGAAACTTTGTGCGGATTTTTTGAGAAAATGAGGGGACAATATCAGGAGGTAGTGAAGCATATCAGCCGGGCCAGCAAGCTGGGGACTACAAAAAGCGCCATGTTTGAAGATATAGATAATCTGATGGGACAGATCGGGCCGATTATTAAGGAGTAGATCGCAAATCATCATGGAGGAAGCATGTATAAGAATATTGAGAAGCAGAGTAAATTAAAACTGAAAGATCTGGTGGAATACCAGACAGGACAGGTGGTCAGCAGAACCCTTGTGCAGAATGATAAGGTCAGTATGACTGTATTCTCTTTTGATAAGGGGGAAGAGATCTCTACTCATGCCGCAGGAGGAGATGCCATGGTTACGGTTCTGGAAGGGACAGGAAGGTTTACGGTAGGTGGGGAAGAGTTTGTACTTGAAGAGGGAGAGACACTGATTATGCCTAAGGATATTCCTCATGGAGTTTATGGGGAGACGCAGTTTAAGATGATTTTGGCAGTCTCATTTTGATGGAAAAATAAAAGAAAATGTGTCAAAAAAACAGGATTTTCAGAGATAAAAGAAATTTTTTTGCTGAAATCCGTATGGAGCATACAAATGTTGCTGGACAAAAACGTTTTCTTGTGATATAATCGAAACACTTTATCTGACTAAAACATCAGAGAGAGGGTTCCGGGCTTTTTTTGCGGCCATTGGCGGCAGAGACGGAATCGACAAAAAAAGGAGGAGAAAGTAATGAAGAAAAGATTACTTAGCCTGACATTGGCAGCAGCTATGACGCTTTCTTTGGCAGGTTGCCGCGGAGGAGCAGCGGAGACTACCGCAGCACCGGAGGCAACTACTACTGCAAAAGCAGCAGAGGCTACTACGGCAGCAGACGGCGCAGAGACAGAGGCTCAGGCGGAGACAGTGGCTCCTGCCGGGAATTTTAAGATTGGTATTATTACCGGTACGGCATCCCAGGGTGATGAGGAGATCACTCAGGCCGGAAAGATGAAAGAGAAGTACGGCGATATGATCGTTACTTCCACGTATCCGGATAACTTTACCACAGAGACTGAGACGGTTATTTCCAACACCGTGGCTATGGCTTCTGATCCGGATGTGAAGGCCATTATCTGGTGTCAGGCCATTCCAGGTACGGCAGCGGCTATTGACAAGGTTCGTGAGACCAGACCAGATATGATCTTTATCGTTGGTACTCCAGGTGAAGACCCGGGCGTTATTAATCCTAAGGCTGACATCGTTCTTCAGGTAGATGAGCCTGGATGCGGTATTGTTCTTCCGCCGCAGGCTGCAAAGCAGGGTGCGAAGACTATGATTCACTATTCTTTCCCGCGTCACATGAGCTATGCGCTGATCGTTGCACGTCATGAGAACTTTAAAAAGTACTGTGCAGAGAACGGCATTGAACTGGTAGACGTTACTGCTCCGGACCCAACTGGTGATTCTGGCATCACAGGCGCTCAGCAGTTCATTCTGGAAGATGTTCCGCGTCAGATTGAGAAGTATGGCAAGGACACTGTATTCTTTACAACCAACTGCGGTATGCAGGAGCCCCTTATCCGTTCCGTATTTGAGAACGGTGCTATTTACAGCCTGCAGTGCTGTCCGTCTCCGTTCCATGCTTTCCCGGCTGCCCTGAATATTGACATGGCAGGCCATGAGGCAGATGTGGATTACATGATGGAGCAGCTTCAGGCAAAAGTTACGGAATACAGCATGGGCGGCCGTGTTTCCACATGGGGAGTTCCCTGCAATATGCTGTTTATCAGCGCAGGCGTTGAGTATGCCAAGAAGGTTCTGGAGGGACAGACCAGCGGAACATTGGATGAGAAGGTTCTGCGTGATACCATTCAGGCGTGTGCAGAAGAATTTACTCCTGGTGCAAAGATGACGGTTGACTACTATGTGGATGACAGCGGCAATGCAAAGGAGAACCATTTCCTGGTAATGTCTGATTTCGTTACATTTGAGTAATCAGGAGAACGAAAACCATTTGGCAGTGCATCCGGAAATTTGAAGATGCGCCGGAAAAGGTTTGAAAGCTTTTTATTAATACGGATGAATCTGGAGTTCTGCCAACGGGGGTCTTTAGGACATCAGTTGGCAGAACTTTCTTTACTCTGAAGGTTCCGCCGCCCAACAGGCGAATAAGTTCAGGGATGCCTCATGGGCCAGCCGGATTTTCATGTGCGGTTATGTACGGCGGCATGGAGGTTTACTTTACAGGAAGTTGTTTCTTTCGGAAGTTTCATCGGCTTTTGGGAGGATTTCGCGTTCTACATACGATGTATGTATTAACGAGATGTATGATGTGCATAAAGGCTGCCAGCCGAAAAGCTGTCGGCGGATATGGCAGCAGCGAAGGCTTAAGTGCTGCTGCATAAATATGAATATGGAAAGAGGTTGGTAACTTGGAGAAAGCAAAAGAAACGTATGTCCTGAAAATGGACAACATCGCCAAGGAGTATTACGGCAACCGTGTGCTTAAGGGAGTGAACCTGCACATCCGTCCAGGAGAGATTCATGCTCTGATGGGGGAAAACGGCGCCGGGAAGTCTACGCTGATGAACATTCTTTTCGGAATGCCTGTGATTCACACCACAGGAGGCTATGAGGGCACCATAGAGGTAAACGGGAATCCCGTGAATATTGATACTCCCTTAAAGGCAATGGAGCTGGGAATCGGCATGGTGCATCAGGAGTTTATGCTGATTCCGGGATTCAGCGTGACAGAAAATATTAAGGTAGGGCGTGAAAAGACTGTGGCAAACCTTGTAAGCCGCTTGTTTGGCCCTTCTATGGAGTCGCTGGATTTTAAGGCCATGAGAAAGGATGCGAAAAAGGCATTAAAGACCATCGGGCTGCAGATCGAGGAATATGTGAAGGTGGCGGGGCTTCCAGTGGGTTATATGCAGTTTATCGAGATTGCCAGGGAGCTTGACAAAACAGGAATTCAAATCTTGGTTTTTGACGAGCCTACGGCTGTTTTGACAGAGTCTGAGGCAGAGCGGCTTCTGGAGGCCATGCGTGTCATCTCTTCCCAGGGAATTGCAATTATTTTCATTACCCACCGTCTGGACGAGGTAATGGCAGTTGCAGACTCCATGACAATCCTGCGGGACGGCGAATTTGTAGCCAGGAAAGAGATTAAGGATACAGATGTAGTAGAGATTGCGGAGCTGATGATCGGCCGCAAGATGGAAAAACTGGTGGATCGTGATGAAGAGGACAGCAGGATCATTGATGAGAGCCAGATTGCGGTAAGCATGAGAAACTATAAGGTGAATATGCCAGGAGAGCAGGTAAAGGGGATAGATCTGGATATCAGGAAGGGCGAAATCTTCGGGATCGGCGGACTGGCAGGCCAGGGAAAGCTGGGAATTCCCAACGGAATCATGGGGCTTTACAAGACAGAAGGCCAGGTGAAGATCAATGGTGAGGAATTGAACTTAAACAAACTAGGTGATGCCCTTGATCATAAGGTGGCTTTTGTGTCTGAAGACAGGAGAGGCGTAGGTCTTCTGCTGGATGAAAGCATTGAGCAGAATATTATTTTCTCTGCCATGCAGACCAACGGGAAATTTTTAAAAAAGGTTGCCTGGATGAGCCTGTATGACACTGCTGCAGGCAAAAGCCATGCGGAGGAGATGGTCAAGACTCTGGATATCCGGTGCACAGGGATCAAGCAGCCGGCAGGGGCTTTGTCAGGCGGAAACCAGCAGAAAGTGTGTCTGGCAAGAGCGCTGACATTGGAGCCGGATATTTTGTTTGTGTCAGAGCCTACAAGAGGAATAGATATCGGCGCTAAGAAGCTGGTGCTGGAGTATCTGGCCAAGCTGAATAAGGAGCAGGGCATGACCGTGATTATTGTGTCTTCAGAGCTTATGGAACTGCGGTCTGTGGCTGATCGGATTGGGATTGTGTCTGACGGAAAACTGGCATGTATCTTAAAGCCGGATGACTCTGATGCGGACTTTGGCCTTGCCATGTCCGGTGCGTGGAAAGGAGGAAGAAAAGATGCGTAATCCATTGAAACCATTGGTGGAGAAGTTCGGGCTTCCCCGGGTTATTATTGTTTCGTTCTTTCTGTTTCTCATAGCGGCGGCGGGAATGTTCCAAATGAACCTGATGCAGCTGTTAAGCGACTGTTTAAGGCGCTGGGGAATGTATGGAATCCTTGCTTTGGCCATGGTGCCTGCAGTACAGTGCGGAATCGGGCTGAATTTTGGTATTTCCATGGGAATTGTAGGCGGCCTTTTAGGCGGTTTGATCGTGATCCAGTTTCGGGTGGCCGAGAGTCCGGCCCTTGTGGCTGTCCATCCTCTGTTTGCCATGTGGGTAGCGGTTTTGCTGGCCATTACCATCGGCGTGATACTGGCTACAGGAATCGGATATTTGTATGGCCTGCTGCTGAACCGGGTTAAAGGTTCGGAGATGACGGTTACCACCTATGTGGGATTTTCTATTATCGCTTTTATGAACATGATGTGGATGCTGCTTCCATTTACAGATGGAGAGCTGATTTGGCCTAATGCAGGAAAGGGACTTAGAAATACCATTTCTCTGGCTGCCTCTTTCAGCAATGTTATGAATAAGACGCTGGCATTTAGCATTGCAGGCGTCACGGTTCCAACAGGGCTTCTGCTGTTTTTCTTTCTGATATGTTTTCTGGTATGGCTGTTTATGCGATCTAAAACAGGCATGGCCATGAGTGCAGCGGGAGCCAACCCTATGTTTGCCACGGCAGCAGGAATTAATGTGAATAAGATGCGCATTATCGGCACAGTGCTTTCTACGGTGCTGGCAGCTGTGGGAATTCTTGTATATGCCCAGGGATTCGGTTTTATCCAGCTTTACAACGGGCCTATGATGATGGGATTTACGTCTGTTGCAGCGGTTCTTATTGGTGGGGCAAGCCCAAGAAAGGCCAGGATCGCCCATGTGCTTATTGGAACATTTTTATTCCAGGGGATTATGGCGTTAGGCCTTCCTGTGGCCAACCAGTTTATACCAGAGTCCAACCTTTCGGAGGTTGCCCGTCTGATTATCTCCAACGGCATTATTATCTACGCTTTAAGCCAGGTGAAAGGAGGAAGCGGACGTGAATAAGAAATCAAAGTTTAATGTGAGGGATTTTCTGTTTCAGAATAAAGTGGTTTTCATGTTCCTGGTGCTGTGCGTGGGAGCTACCATTGCTTCCAAGCAGCCTCTTACGTTTGTGATTCCGGAGCTGTTTACCCGTATTGCCAGAAACTCGTTTATTGTTTTGTCCCTGATCATTCCGGTTATCGCAGGCATGGGGCTGAACTTCGGCATTGTAATCGGAGCTATGGCAGCCCAGGTGGCCATTTTCCTGACTACCTACTGGGGCATGACCGGTTTTGGGGGATTTGCCGCTACGGTGGCCCTCTCAACGCCCATAGCCATATTTTTCGGATTCCTGGTGGGCAAGCTGTTTAACTATATGAAAGGCAATGAGATGATCGGCGGCCTGGTTCTGGGATACTTTGCAGAGGGCCTTTACCAGTTACTGTTCCTGTTTATATTCGGCGGCGTGATCAAGATGAATAACCCGGATCTGATGATTGCCACAGGTGCAGGCGTTAAAAATACCATTGACCTTAAGGATACTGTAAAGTATGCGCTGGATACCGTGCCTATGCTGACAATTGTTGAAGCGGGCTTTTATGTGGTTCTTCTTGGGCTTGTGTGCTCGGCGGCCTTTAAGATGGCAAAAAAGCAGGAGGTGGACTGGAAGTCTACAGCGCTTAAGGCCCTTGCAGCAGCGGCGATTTATGGGCTGACCTTTATAAAGCCTGTGGAGCGGTTCTTATCTGCTGACCGTCTTCTTTTGCTTTCCGCAGTAGAGCTTGGATGTCTGGTGACAATTTTATGGCAGGCTCTTCAGTTTGCAAAGTGGAAAGTGCAGAGCAGCAAGGCAGATGAGGATGCCAGCCCGGAGCCATTTAACATGCCTAAGGCCATTGCTTACGGGGCTTTGGCAGCTGTGATCTATGGATTGACCTATGTTCCTACCTTATATAATGTGCTGATTGCTGTAAGGCTTCCGGTAATGACTTATTTGTGCATCGGCGGGCTGTGCTGTTTTAATAATATTCTTATGAAAACCCGTCTGGGCCAGAACATGAGAACCGTGGGACAGAGCCGGACTGTGGCCAATGCGGCAGGCATTAATGTGGATAAGACCCGTATTATTGCCATGATCTTTTCTACAGTGCTGGCATGTTGGGGACAGCTGATCTTCCTGCAGAATGTGGGAACGTTGTCTACTTACGGAGCCCACACCCAGGTAGGGCAGTTTGCTATTGCAGCCCTTCTGGTAGGAGGAGCCTCGGTGCAGAATGCTACCAATAAGCAGGCTCTGCTGGGAATCGTGCTGTTCCATACCCTGTTTATTGTGTCGCCTCTGGCCGGCAAGGAATTGTTCGGCGACCCTGCTATCGGCGAGTATTTCCGTGTGTTTGTGTCTTATGGTGTAATTGCCATGTCACTGGCTATGCATGCCTGGAAGAAGGCAGCCAAGCCTAAGGAGGAAACAGACGGGGAGAGAACCGCAGAGGCTGCTTAAAAGTTTTTGAATGATAGTTTAAGGAGAGAAAGGTCCCCTCTGGCTTGGTTGCGAGCCAGGGGGGATTTTTTTGCAGCGGCTTATTTGCATATGGCTTGACAAGGCACTTATGGTGGTGTAAAAATAGTACAAAGCAATAACAGGGGCGAAGCGTTTTAGATTTATATCGGAGGGACTAAAATGGACCAGCTATTTATAACAAGTATAACAATTAAAAAAGTTCGGCATTTACATGATATTACAATCCCGTTATCGAAAAAGGGAATCAGACATTTAATTTTGACAGGGAAAAATGGCAGCGGAAAGCGAGGAAGAGTATTTAAAGTTAAAAACTGATTATGATGAAAAAAGGGAGAAATTAAACAAAAGCAGGTGTGGATTAGACATAGAGTTTAACCATAGCACCAGCAGCATCATAAAACTGTCAAAAAAATACCATTATATATTAGCTTATTATAAGGCAGACAGAATATTCCAGGCAGTGGAACCGAAGCACGTTGAAAAGGTACAGTTTAAAGAGCGGTATGGATTGACAGAATTTCCCCGCAGCGAATTTGTAAAGTATTTGTTAGACTTGAAGATGACAGAGGCATTGGCAAGAAATAGTAAGAAAACAGAGAAGGCAGACGAAATTCAAAAATGGTTTGAAAGCTTAGAACAGCTTTTAAAGCAAATATTTGCCGACGAAACAGTACAATTAATATTTGACGAGGATACCTTTGGATTTCATATTTTGCAGAGGGAAAAAGAGCCTTTTGACTTTAACACGCTGTCTGGGGGCTATCAGGCAGTGCTGGATATTGTGTTGGATCTTATGATGCGGATGCAGAAGCAGACCCAACGGTCTTTTTCCTTTCACCTTCCGGGAATTGTGCTGATTGATGAGATAGAGACACATCTGCATTTAGAACTGCAAAAGAATATTATGCCGATGCTGACCTTCATGTTTCCTAATATTCAGTTTATAGTAACTTCCCATTCCCCTTTTATTTTAAACAGTTTGGAAAACGCTGTAATTTATGATTTGGAAAACCGTCTTTTAGTTAGAGAGGGATTGGAGAATATACCCTATGACGGGATTGTGGAAGGGTATTTTGGTGCTGACAAGTTGTCTAATATTCTGAAAAGAAAATTTGGGCGTTATAAAGAATTGACAGAAAAAGAGAGGCTGTCAGATGATGAGCTAAACGAAATTGCAGAATTGGAATTATATTTAGACGAGATTCCTGACTATCTTGGACTTGATATTGCAACAGAATACGAAAGACTTAAGCTTGAATTTATGAACCGGGAGGATATAGATGGTTAAAATAAAGCGTTCTTTTCCGGCACCTGAATCATTAGCAGAGGAGGCGGGGAAGGCCAATGGAAAATATGATAAACAGGATGTGGTGGAGAGACTGAAAAAGGGATTTTCATAGAACGATGGAAATTACTTCAGAGGGAAATGAATATCTTATACAGGCAGCTGGAAAAAATACATAATGTTCCTAACTCAAAGATTACAATGAGAATGATTGGCAGCTTGTTAAGAAGGGAATCGGCATTTGCAGCGTTTAAAAGGTGTTATGTACGGAATCACATTGCGGAGTACCCACAGCTTGGGCAGTATGTAAACCTGGACGATTAAGCCGCAGAAATAAAATCCGCTGGGAAAGGCTGTGGAAGATCTCTGCCGGAGGCCTGGATTTTCCACAGCGAAAGAATTTATATAAGAAATGATAAGAAAAATGTAAAAAAGATAAGTATTGATTTCTTTACGTGATTGAACCATAATAGAGTGAAAACATGCAGACAAGGCAGTATTGGGAGTTTTGCGGGGAGAGGATTTGGGATTATGGACAGAATGGTGTCAAACAGAGGAATCAGGCGGCTATACTGGGCTGTCAGTACGTGCTTTCTTGTGCTGGCAGCCTGGTTATATTGTAAAGAGGGGCCTTATGTTAAGATTATGGATATAAGCGCAGTGCCGGAATCAGGACAGATTCAGGCGGAGGTTTTGGCGGACGGAAAGAATATAAAAGTGTTATGCAAAGACAGGGACGTTAAACTGTTTGTAAATGAAAGCAGCAAGGATGGAAAAACCTGCCTGCTGATTTATGGGGAGTGTGAGGAAAGCAGGCAAGGCTCTGTGGCTATAAAAGTGGCCAGCGACAGCGATGACCAGAAGGAAACATGGGACTGCCGGATGATTGCCGGAACCCTCTTGGGGGAGGCAAAGGCATATGCGGTGGAAAACAGAGCCAGGAAAGCCTATTTAGGGGTTTCCGGCTTGCTGTTTCTCTTTTTTGGAGTCAGATGGTTTTGGGGAGAAAAAAGTAAGATCCAGAGAGAATTGGAGGCTTACAGCAGCAGGATTATAGAAAAACTTGGTCAGGAGCCGGGAATGGACAAGTGCTGCAGAGAGGGAGGACGGCTGTTCGCAGCTTATGAGAAGCAAAAAGTGATTATGGTTTTACTGGTTTCCTGGGTTTGGACATTTTGGCTTTTTTGGGTGCTGCATGGAGCAAACCATGGAAGATTTGATCGCTTATCCAGCGGATACCTGCGGGCATTGATTGCCGGGGCAGCTGCGGCCGCAGGCTTGAAATTTGCTGCATCCATCAGATGGAGCGGTTTGAGCAAAGGAATTCTCATCAGGGACTGCCGCCCTGTTACAGCGGCAGCGGCATATCTGCTTATGGGAACTTATGGAATAGAAAGAAACTGGAGCCGGTTTCTTCTGTATCACAACGGAGCTTCCGGGCTGTACCGCAGCGGCCACTGCAGGGAGGCTTTGGAAATCTCTGATATGGCGTGGAAGATGCTGAAAAGGAAGCCCAGGGACTATATCGTATATGTGCACAGTTCTCTGAAGTATCAGTGCTTTAAGGTTTTGGAGGAGGCAGAGGCTGCAGAGAAGGAAAAACAGCAAATGGAAGCTTTGGTGGCACAAAATCCAGGATGGAAAAGGCAAAAGAGCATTCAGAGATTCCTTGGAATACAGGATATCTGCCAGAGGATAGAAGCCGGGGAGATCGAGCAGGCGGAGAAAAGCGCCCGGGAGATTTTGGGGCAGTGGAAAGAAGGGTATTACCGGCTTCCTGTTCTGGGGCTTATGGCGGATCTGAAAGAATTTCTGGGCAAGGAGGAGGAAGCAGCAGGACTGCGGGAAGAGATTCTTGCCTTCAGCCCTGAAAACAAGGAAGTCCGTCAGGTCATGGGAGAGGGAAGACTGAGATACCAGGAGAAAAGGGCAAAAGCCTGGGACCCTGGACTTTTGCTGATCGATGCAGTGTGTCTATGCGCAATTGCAGGGATTTTGTTTTTCATATAGTTCTCATAAGTTCTCATATAGTTTGATTTTTTTCTTTACGGAATAAGGGAGAACGTGCTATACTAATCTATGTTCAGCAGGAAAATAGAGAAAATATTTTTTAATAAACAGAAAAAAGGAGAACGGATATGGGAGGTATCTTTGGAGTTATTTCCAAAAGAAACTGTGCGCTGGAGTTATTTTACGGAGTGGATTACCATTCACACCTGGGAACCAGAAGAGGCGGTATGGCTACTTATGGACCAGGAGGGTTTAATCGGGCCATTCATAACATTGAGAAGTCCCCTTTCCGGACCAAGTTTGAGAGAGATGTGCAGGAGATGGAAGGCAATATGGGTATTGCCAGCATCTCTGATTTTGAGCCGCAGCCGCTGCTGATCCAGTCTCATTTAGGCAGCTTTGCCATTGCCACAGTAGGGAAGATTAACAATTTTGATGGGCTTCTGAAGGAGGTTTTTGCCAACGGAAACACCCATTTTCAGGAGATGACCAGCGGGATGGTAAACGCCACAGAGCTTGTGGCATCGCTGATCTGCAAAAGGGATACCATCGCAGAAGGCATCCAGTATGTGCAGGAGATTGTGGACGGTTCCATGACTCTGCTTTTGATGACAAAAGAGGCAGTGTATGCGGCCAGAGACCGTTTAGGCAGGACGCCGCTGATATTGGGGAAAAAAGAGGATGCTTACTGCGTTTCGTTTGAAAATTTTGCTTATGTAAATCTGGGTTACAGGGATTACCGGGAACTGGGGCCGGGAGAAATTGTGAAGATTACGCCTGACGGCGTAGAAAATATCTGTGCGCCTGGAGATAAAATGCGGATTTGTTCGTTTTTGTGGGTCTATTACGGATATCCCACCTCCTCCTATGAGGGGATTAATGTGGAAGAGATGCGTTACCGATGCGGGAGCATGCTGGCTAAGCGTGACGCAGAGGCAGAAAATGTACATCCTGATATGGTGGCAGGGGTTCCGGACTCAGGAATTGCCCATGCTATCGGATATGCCAATGAGTCCAAGATCCCGTTTGCAAGGCCTTTTATTAAGTACACGCCTACATGGCCCAGATCGTTTATGCCTACCAACCAGGAGCAGAGGAACCTGATTGCCAGGATGAAGCTGATCCCGGTGAAGGCGCTGATTGAGAACAAGAAGCTTCTTTTAATCGATGATTCCATTGTCCGGGGAACGCAGCTTCGGGAAACTACAGAGTTTCTGTATCAAAGCGGGGCCAAGGAGGTTCATGTACGTCCGGCCTGTCCGCCTCTGCTGTTTGGGTGCAAGTACCTGAATTTCTCACGATCCAAATCAGAGCTGGATCTGATTACCAGGCAGGTAATTTTGGAAAAAGAAGGGGATAAGGCGGAGGAGACTCTCAATGAGTATGCAGAGCCAGGCAGCGAGAGATATGAATGCATGTGTTCTGAGATCTGCAGGAGGCAGAATTTTACCACACTCAGATACCACAGGCTGGATGACCTGGTGGAATCTATCGGGCTTCCGAAATGCAGGGTCTGTACGTATTGCTTTGACGGAAAAGAATAGGGGGCAGAACATTTGACCGGAAAAGAGCGGGCAGCCATAACAACGCTGGCAGTGTTGGTAATGGCTGCTGCTGTGTATTCCTGGAACAGCCTTGTGGCTGACGGGATCTTGACTTGGGGCATGAAACAGAGGGCCTATTGGGAAATGGCAGGGGAGATTACGGCAGTTTTTGCCCTGTTTGTCCTGGCATTCCGCTTTTCTCCAACTACTATGGTGAGAATTGCAGCCATTGGAGTAATTGGGACGGTTTTTCTGTGGGCTCATCAGGCATTTGCGGCAGTGGCGGTTTCCGGGCTTTATGCAGCATATCTGTGGATAATGGGCAGATGGCTTTTGGGAAAGCTTTGCGGCAGGGGAACGGCAGGGGCAGCCAGAGAATTTCTGGTTGGCTGTATGTTCGTGGTGTGCATGTTCTGCCTTTTGTCAGCCCTGGGAGCAGGGCGGATCTTATATCTGTGGATTTTTGTGGCAGTTTCGGCTGCTGCTGCGGCAGCTGATGCCATAGGCGGATGGCCTGAAGGCAGGAGGGAAGGAAAGGACGCTGGGCAAAGCTTAGGCCAGGCATGTCTGTGGGCTGCAGTCCTGACCTTTTTCTGTATCCAGGCAGGGCGGATGAACATAGCAGTTGATTTTGACAGCCTGTGGTATGGAGTCCGTTCGCCTTATATTCTGGACAATGGCCGCGGCATTTATGAAAATATGGGAACCATTGGCATTGTTTACACATACTCCAAAGGGTTTGAGGTTCTGACGCTTCCATTGTCAGCGCTTCCTTCCTATAGCTTTGCCATTGGGTTTAACTTATGGCTTTTAGCTGGGATTTTGTGGATTTTTGGCCGGATTATAAGGATTTGCGCCGGCGCCCATGCTTCAGATTTTGGCATATGCTTTCTGGCTTCCCTGCCGGGAATCATGAATATGGGGATCACAGCCAAAAGTGATGTTGCTACCTTGTTTTTCCAGGTACTCCTGCTTTATGAGATGATTTTGTACCTGAAAGGCGACAGGCAGGCACTGTGGTATGGCCTGGGGGCGTTTTTCTTCAGCTGGACTATGAAGCCTACTGCCCTGGTGTTTTCCACTGCGGTTATGGGCATGAGCGGGGTGTTTTTTGCGGTGACAAAAAGAATATCCGGGGAAGAAACCAGGAAGAAAAAAACAGAGTCTTCTGCAGGCCCGGCAGCAGCGCTTATGCTGTCTCTTCTTGCGCTGGGAGGGATCTGGACCCGGACATTTCTGATTACCGGGCTTCCGGTGACTTCAGTGTTTTCTTCCGTGCTTACCAGGATTGGATTTCAGCTGAAGTACCCGTTTTGTGTGCAGAAGATTCCCAACAGCAGCGCCGGGATCACGGCAGCGCAGTGGCTTAAAGATATGGCAAAACGTATATGGGGCATACTGTTTAACCCTCAGGGACCTGATATGGATCATGTGATTCTGGCATGGGGGAGTCTGGCAGTGTGGTTTTTTCTGTGCGTCTGTACAATATGGCTTTTTCTGCATAAACGGGAGAGAGCCAGGGAGGAAAAAAGGCTGGACGGGTATTTGCATACAGTGTTTTGGCCGTTTTCCGTCTGCTGCGTCATAAGCCTGCTTATGCTGACTCAGGTGGACGGCAATTATTTCATGCTGTTTTATGTGCTTTTGATGATCTATGGATTCCGCCTTGTAAGCCGCCTTTCCAACAAAAAGGCAGCCAGGGCTGTTTTTTGGACTGGCATTCCGGTAATCCTGTTTTCAGGGATTATTATGACATTGACCAACTGGAGCTGGACTACAGGATTTACGCCTGTTTCCTGGCGGCATATGGGATATTATGATCATCAGAAAGAGCAGCAGCGCATGATGGAAGAGATGGGAAATAAAGAGATATGGGAAATCCTGGAAAAGGATTCCAGACACCGTCTTATTGCTATAGGCGACCATCCCCAGGTGCTGGCGTTCCCATGCAATGCCCAGTCCTATCTGGATATTACCGGGACATGGGGCAATGTGGCGCTGGTGAAATATATGGATAATTTTGTGGAGTTTATGCGGTATGGGAAAACGGATTATGTGTATGCCCAGGCTGGATACATTGGCGAGGATGAAAGGTCATGGAGCCTGACCTGCGATCTGATTGAATATGGAGTGCTGATTCCGGTGTGCTTTGAAAAAGGGAACATGCTGGCCAAAGTGGATACTGAGGGAGTACGGACGGAGGAGTCTGTAAAGCATCTGGAGGAATTTTTGGAAAAATATGTGAGGAAAGGGTAAAGTTTCGGCAGCAGGAAAGGCGGGATCTGCCTAATAAAATGATTTTAGCCGGGAGTTATGCAACAGAAAAGACAACAACAGAAAAGCTGTTTGCGGGGTTTAAGGCCCCACAAACAGCTTTTCTGCCTGTGCATAGGAAAAGTTGTAATTGCGCAAATTCAGATTTTGGTAGTATGGGCAGGCCTTGACAGCATAGTAATGTTCCAGGCTAATCTGAAGCTCTTCCTGGGAAATGGTTTGGTCAGCATGCTTATATTCCACCAGGTGAGCCAAGGCAGGGGCGGCGTCGGCGCTTAGGCTGTACAGATAATAAAAATCCCTGTCGGAAAACGTATCTCCCTCCAGATGATTGACGTAATCCCAGCCAATAACCGAGTCAGGCCGGCTCCAGGAAAGGGCAAGGCAAAATATGAGAATGACAGCCAGGCTATAGCGGAACATTGGAAACCTGCAATTCCAGATAAGCCATGTTACGCCTGCCATGAGGATGGCAAGCATGGCTAGAAACCACAGGACCAAAACCCGCAGATAAGACAGATGGTATTCTCTGACATACAGCATCATGCGGTAGCCGGCGGATGCGATCATGATGCAGGTGCAGCCGCATATGACGGTCAGAAGAATTTTTACTGCCTGATGGGGACGGACATATTTCAGACAGCACAGCACCATGGCCAGGTTCAGCACAGCTACTAGAAGCAATTGGAAAAATCCCTGCCTGGCATAGCTGGAGTAGGTATATCCCTGAGGAAGGGTGCCCCGGCCTAAAAAGAGGTATACAATCTGAATCAGGCAGAAGATTACATAAACAGCTGTAATCATGGCCAGGCCAGGCATAATGGCGGCAGGGCCTGCTTTCTTCCTGTCGGGATTTTCCCTGGGTATGCAGTCAAGCAGACAGGAACAAATTAGGCAGTACAGGGAGACAGAGGCAAATGCGATCCGCAGGCTGATGGCAAACAGTACGGAAGGCCGCAGAAAACCCTGAAAAATTCTGGCTGCAAGGTCTGAGAATATGGCGTCTGCCGCCCCGAGAAGAGCTACAAGCACTGCCAGCACCGGAAGAGCGGCAAGGAAACCGCCAAAAAGCAGCGGAAGCTGTTTCACCAACGGATTATCCTGCTGTTTCAGGCAGGCCTTTGCATGGCGGAAGGGAAAAGGCAAAGCGCTGACAGCGCAGCATAAGTACAGGCATATGGATTTTAGATATTTGCCTATGTTCCAGGTGGTATCATCATAAACCTGATGAATGGCAGAAATACATCCCACCAGGATCAGGGCTGCGCCGTTAAAT
Organism: uncultured Hungatella sp.; assembly: GCA_949879025.1. Taxonomy (GTDB): domain Bacteria; phylum Bacillota; class Clostridia; order Lachnospirales; family Lachnospiraceae; genus UBA3402. The sequence continues at coordinate 23,317 of CATLBO010000023.1, forward strand.
CTTATAAGAAAGGCATCTGCGGTGCGGCACACGGAAAGTCCTGTAAGCAGTACGAAAGCCAGAAGATACCAGGTGTCCTTTTTTATGGGAAAGCCCAGCTCTCTCCATGCCGCAACACCTATAACACAAGAACAGGCGGTAAGCAGAGGATAGGTAATGCCGCAGGGGTTTTTGTACAGGCAGAAGGCGGATAACACGCCGAATGCCAGACTTAACCCGCCAAAAAATGGGAAGGAATCCTCTAAAGGTTTTACATGACGTGCTCTGGTTTGAGCTTTGGCCTGCTGCTGCAAAGATATGCCGCAAGCAAGGGGCTGCTTGGGGGAAGGTGTTACAGGTTCCATAGTAATTCCTCTCTTTCTTAATATATGTACTCTCGGAGTCTCTTTGTGCCTGATTTTGTGAGATGGTTTTTTGTCAGATGTGCATAAATTTATGAGGCGTACGTGGAACGTACGTTGATTAAATTTATGTGCATATGACGGAAAACCAGCTACAAAGGCAGGTGCAGGAGAGATTCCGAGAGTACATAATATATACTATTGTGTGTCTGCATCCTCCACAAAGAAGATCAGCTCTCCCGGCTGACAGTGGAGGGCCTGGCATAAAGCCTCCAGGGTAGAGAAACGGATGGCTTTCGCCTTATTATTTTTCAGAATGGACAGATTGGCCATGGTAATGTCCACTTGTTTGGACAGCTGGGTCAGACTGATCTTTTGCTGGGCCATGACCACGTCCAGGTTAATAATGATACCCATAAAATTCCTCCTTAGATGGTCAGATCATTTTCTTTTTTATACTGGACTGCCCTGGCAAAAACCTGGCTTAAGACAATGCTGAAAAGACTGGCGATAAAAAATACGATAATGATAAAAACTGTGGCCGGAGTAGGTGAAAAAGGAAATCTCAGGGCAGACAGCAGGGAAATAAGAAAGCTGTAACCAGCCATTTTCCTAAGTGAGGCGGTGTTGGCGTCTACAAAGGCATCATCGGCAAGAACCGTTTCAAACATATGCTGCAGCTGTCGGATGATCATAAGGCATAGAATGCCGGACAGAAGGTACAAAATGGTCAGGGGCAGATAATAGATGCGGAATGCCTTGATATAGCGGCCTATCCAGAAAAATGCAGCAGGAATGGCGGCAGTCATTGCAATTCCCAGGATAAACATGGCATCCAGGAGCCACTTGGTAAAACGGGCGGGGCACTGATCCATAAAAAATCTCCTTTCATAAAAGCACAGATGCAGGCTGGAAAAATTAACAATGTTAAAGGGAGTGTAGCATGTTATTTATCATAAATCAATATATATTTATTGAATATCAATAAATATTAAGAAAATATAAAAAAATTTAAAAGCTTATTGTCTTGGTCAGGGGAATCTTTTATAATAGATAGCAGGTTAATGATCAGCAAGCTAATGATTAGCTGGTAAATCAGTGCCGAGGAAAGGGTGGAAATGTGCAGAATAAAGTAAGGCAAAGGTATGACACAGAGGAAAGCCGTCTGGTGGAAAAGTATATACGTACCAATCGGCTCCATAGGAAAGTGCTGGAGCAGAGATTGAACACTACGGGGATCTACCGAAGCCAGCACCAGCTTTTAATGTATGTGGCAGACAACCCCCAAGTCTCCCAGAAAGGTCTGGCCAGGCTTTTGGGGGTTTCTACAGCAACCATTGCCGTATCGCTGAAAAAGCTGGAGCAAGGAGGATATATTGATAGGCAGATGGATGCCAAAGACAACCGCATTAACCGAATCTGTATTACAGAGAAGGGGGCAGAGGCTGTGGAAAAAAGCATTGCGATTTTTGAAAAACTGGAGCAAAGGATGTTTTCGGGATTTTCCCAGAAGGATTTTGAGCAGATGGGGGATCTTTTGGACAGGGTATATCATAACCTTGAGCTGTATGAGTCCAGAGACTCTAAGGCCGCAAAAGGGCAGGAAGGAGAGAAATTGTAAATGAAACGGTATATGAAGTATATTAAGCCATACAGGGCGGCATTTATCCTGGCGCCTCTCTGCATGCTGACAGAGGTGCTGGGAGAGATTATGCTTCCGAAACTGATGTCTATGATCATCAATAACGGCGTCCCCCAGCGTAATATGCCCTATATTCTGGGCATAGGGACGGTGATGGTGGTAATGGCTGCGTTTATGGCATTAGGCGGCATTGGGGGAGCGTATTTTTCTTCTAAGGCGTCTATTTGCTTTACCAGCGATCTGAGGCAGGAGCTGTTTGACAAGGTACAGGATTTTTCCTTTAAAAACATTGACCAGTTCAGCACAGGCTCTTTGGTGACCCGGCTGACCAATGATATCCAGCAGGTGCAGCAGGTAACCATGATGGGGCTGAGGATGATGTTCCGGGCGCCTGGCATGCTGATTGGCGCACTGATTATGGCATTTATGATAAACGGCAGGCTGGCAGCTGTGATTCTGGCAGTGATTCCGTTTCTGACAGCTGCAATTGCCTTGATCTTAAAGACCGCATTTCCCAGGTTTACGGTGATGCAGAAAAAGCTGGATCGGTTAAATTCCGGCATACAGGAGTCACTGACCAATGTACGGGTGGTTAAATCTTTTGTCAGGGAGGATTTTGAGGCGGATAAGTTCAGAGACATGAACCGGGATCTGAAAGAAAACAGCCTGCGGGCTATGAATATTGTGATTATGACCATGCCAGTAATGATGCTGGCCATGAATGTTACTACCTTGGCAGTGGTGTGGTATGGCGGCAACATGATCATCGCAGGGCAGATGCTGGTAGGAGATTTGACGGCATTTACCACGTATATTGTGCAGATTCTTATGTCTCTGATGATGCTTTCCATGGTGCTTCTTCAAAGCTCCAGGGCCATGGCATCAATTAGGCGGATTAATGAGGTAATGGATACTGCCATTGACTTGTCAGATAAGGATGCTTCCAGGAAAGAGCTTCTGGTAAAGGAGGGAAAGGTGGAGTTTCGGGACGTCACTTTCAGCTACCATGAAGAAGCAGGGAAAAAAGTGCTGGCTGACATCAGCTTTACAGCTATGCCCGGGCAGACGGTAGGCATTATAGGAGCTACAGGAAGCGGAAAGACGACTTTGGTTCAGCTGATTCCCAGGCTTTATGATGTCAGTTCAGGCTGTGTTTTAGTAGATGATGTGGATGTGCGGCAATACTCCCTGAAAAATCTGAGAGAAGGCGTGGGTATGGTCCTGCAGAAGAATGTACTGTTTTCAGGAACCATTGAGGAGAACTTAAGGTGGGGCAATGAATACGCTTCTGAGGCGGAGATCCACGAGGCTGCAGAATGTGCCCAGGCCAATGGGTTTATCACTTCTTTTACAGACGGATACCAGATGGATCTGGGCCAGGGAGGCGTCAATGTGTCGGGAGGGCAGAAGCAGCGTATGTGCATTGCCAGGGCATTGCTTAAAAAACCGAAAATCTTAATTCTGGATGACAGCACTAGTGCGGTGGATACGGCTACAGAGGCAAAAATACGCCGCTGCTTTGCAACGGATTTAAAGGACACCACCAAGATTATTATTGCCCAGAGGATTGGCTCCGTGGAGGAGGCGGATCAGATTATAGTGCTGGATGACGGAAAGATTATCGGTATGGGCAGCCATAGGGAATTGATGGAAAACTGCCAGGCTTATCAGGAGATCTACTATTCACAGAGAGACAGGGAAAAGGAGGCAGGCGCATGATGAGAGATATGGAAAACGGCAAAAGGGAAGAAAACCGAAAGCCGGAGCAACCAGGAAAACGCCAGGACAGCCAGGCAGAGCGGCTGAAACGGAGGTATGGAAGGGCAGTACCTCAGAGAAGAGGGCCCATGGGACCTGGAGGCCATGGACCGGGCAGACAAAGAGCCATGGCAAAGGGGGCTCCCAAAAACAGCAGAGCCACCATAAAAAGGCTGCTGTCATATCTCAACGAGGATAAGGCAAAGATGGGTTTGGCGTTTTTCTGCGTTATTATAAATACAGTGGCTTCTTTGGCCGGTTCTTATATGCTCAGGCCTATTATTAACCGGTATATTGCTCCAATGGACGGAACCAGAGGCGATGCCGCCGGGCTGGCAAAGGCGCTGCTGGCAATGGCTTTGGTGTATGCGGCAGGGGTGCTGGCTAATTATGCCCAGGCAAAGGTAATGCTTACAGTAGCCCAGAATTCCCTGCAGAAAATAAGAGACGATCTTTTTACCAAAATGCAGACCCTTCCAGTAAGGTTTTATGATACCAACAACAATGGGGATCTGATGAGCCGTTTTACTAATGACGTGGATACAGTGGGGCAGATGCTGTCCAACACCTTGGTGCAGCTGTTTTCCGGCGCATTAAGCATCATTGGGACTCTTGGGCTGATGCTGTATACCAATGTTTATCTGACAGCCATTACGATTATCATGGTTCCGGTGATGATGAGGGCAGGAGGCGCCGTGGCAAGGCGGAGCCAGAAATATTTTTCGGCCCAGCAGGCTTCCTTGGGGGCTGTTAACGGTTATGTGGAAGAAACCGTTACAGGGCAGAAGGTGGTAAAAGTATTCTGTCATGAGGATACTGCAAAGAAGGAGTTTCGCATCCTGAATCAGGATCTGCGGGACAATCAGATTAAGGCCCAATTTTTCGGCGGGATCATGGGGCCTGTTATGGGAAATTTAAGCCAGATTAATTATTCCCTGACTGCCTGCATCGGAGGAATCTTATGTATCTGGAAAAACTTTGATGTTGGCGGGTTGACAGTGTTTTTGAATTTTTCCAGGCATTTTTCCCGTCCGATTAATGAGATTTCTATGCAGGTAAGCAATGTATTTTCCGCTTTGGCAGGAGCGGAAAGGGTGTTTGCGGTGATGGATGAAGAGCCGGAAGCGCCGGATGACAGGGATGCCTCAGTTCTTGCCCCTATGAAGGGCCATGTGATTCTTGAGCATGTTACCTTTGGATATACTCCGGACAAGGTGATCTTAAAAGACATCAGCCTGTATGCCAAGCCGGGGCAGAAGATTGCCTTTGTAGGCTCCACAGGGGCAGGAAAAACCACAATTACCAATTTGCTGAACCGGTTTTACGACATCCAGTCCGGAAGCATTACCATAGACGGGACGGATATCCGGCATCTGAACAGGAATAACTTAAGGGAAAATATTGCCATGGTTCTTCAAGATACCCATCTGTTTACCGGTACGGTGCGGGAAAATATCCGGTATGGGCGCCTTGACGCAACCGACGAGGAAGTGGTTCAGGCAGCAAAGACGGCAAGTGCCCATTCCTTTATTATGCGGCTTCCAAAGGGATATGATACGCTGCTGGAAGGCGATGGGGCTAACTTAAGCCAGGGGCAGAGACAGCTTTTGAATATTGCCAGGGCGGCAGTGTCAAAAGCGCCTGTTCTGGTCTTGGATGAGGCTACCAGCTCTGTGGATACCAGAACTGAGAAGCATATTGAGCATGGCATGGATCGGCTGATGGCTAACAGGACTACCTTTGTGATTGCCCACAGGCTGTCAACGGTGCGCAATGCTAATGCCATAATGGTGCTGGAGCATGGGGAGATTATGGAGAGAGGAAGCCATGAAGAGCTTCTGGACATGAAGGGGCGGTATTATGAACTGTATACGGGAGTAAAGGAACTGGACTAAAACTATCAGGTCAGAAAAAAGGACAGAATTCCATGGGAAGGCGGGAAAGGAAATGTCAGTTTTAAATCAGTTAAAAGATGAAGGGCTTTTTACTAATGCAGAGCAGGAGGTTGTCCGCTACATCCTTCAGAACCCAAAGGCGGTCATTCATGCAACAATCAATGAAATCGCAGAAGCGGCCTATTCGTCTCCGTCCACCATTGGGCGGGTGTGCAAGAAGCTGGACCTGGCCGGATTTGCAGAGCTGAAAATAAAGCTTGCAACAGAGCTGGACAGGCTTCTTGAGAATCAGGAGGCAGTAGATGTGATGCTGCCGGTGAGAAAGGAGGATCAGGTAAAGGATTTCCCCAAAATCCTGTTTAACCTCCACCACCAGGCTCTTTTAAGCGCATACCATTCTGTTGACATCCGCATGGTGCAGAGGGTGGCAGACGTGCTGTACCGGGCGGACTATGTGTATGTGCTGGGGTCCCAGCAGTCCTTTATTCTTGCGCAGGATTTTCTGTGCAAGACAGCCAAGCTGGGACTTCCCTTTTCCAATCCGTCTATGGTAGGATTCAACAATAACCTTTATTGCCAGAGAAAAGCTAAAAGGCAGGCTGCGCTGATTATTTCCCAGTACGCAGACAGCCGGAAGGTGGGAAGGTGGATCGATGATCTGAAACATATTAAAAGTGAAATCTGCCTTGTTACAGGCAATGCAAAAAGTCCGAATATAAAGAAAGCAAATCATGCCATTATTATTGACAATGAGGAAGAGATCGTAGGAAAAATGGGAAATTTCGCTTCCCGCACCGGAATGACCTATGTGCTGGATATTTTATATATGATACTGTTTATAAAAGACTATGATAAAAACCTGGAGACGATCCGGAATTTTCTGAAAGACAGGGAAAGGCCGGACTGGTAAAAAATCGGTAAGAAATACCGAAAATAGTAAAACAAACAGGACGACTTTAGGTAATGGTTACCATTGTATCTGCAAAATCTTGTCAAAATACCGAAAAAAATTTATGTTTATATTACAAAAGATTTATAGAAATTTAAGGAGGCAGGTACTAATGGAGAAAAAACCAGTCAAAGTCGTTACTATCGGCGGCGGCAGCAGCTACACACCGGAGCTTATGGAAGGCTTTATTAAGCGGTATGAGGAGCTGCCTATTAAGGAAATCTGGCTTGTGGACATTGAGGACGGCAAGGAGAAGCTGGAGATCGTGGGAGCTATGGCTCAGAGAATGTGGGATGCAACGCCTTATGGGGTGAAGGTGCATCTGACTCTGGACCGCAGAGAGGCTCTTCCTGGCGCTGACTTTGTTACAACCCAGTTTCGTGTCGGCCTTTTAAACGCCAGAATCAAGGACGAGCGTATCCCTCTTTCCCATGGCATGATGGGGCAGGAAACCAACGGAGCAGGCGGCATGTTCAAGGCATTCCGTACTATCCCGGTGATTCTGGACATTGTAAAGGACATGAAAGAACTTTGCCCGGATGCATGGCTGATTAACTTTACTAACCCATCAGGAATGATCACAGAGACCGTAATTAAACACGGCGGCTGGAAAAAATGCATCGGCCTGTGTAATGTGCCTCTGGGATTCCTCCGCAGAGAGCCTGGCCTTCTGGACATGCTGGAAGAGGAATTGTTCCATCAGTTTGCAGGCCTGAATCATTTCCACTGGCATAAGGTTACAGACAGCCAGGGCAATGACAGGACACCTGAGATTATTGCCAAGATGAACTCCGGAGATGACGGCACGCCGGCTAATATTTTCAAGGCAATGTTCCTTAGCGACCAGTTAAATCAGATGAATCTGATTCCCTGCGGCTATCACAGATACTACTATCTGCAGGAAGAGATGTTAAAGCACAGCTTAGAGGAGTATGAGGGCATCGGAACCAGAGGCGAGCAGGTAAAGAAGACTGAGGCGGAACTGTTCGAACTGTACAAAGATCCCAATTTAAACTACAAGCCGGAACAGCTGACCAAGAGAGGCGGAACCTACTACAGCGATGCTGCCTGCGAGTGCATCAGCTCAATCTACAATGACAAGAGACAGGTTATGATTGTCAGCACGGAAAACAAGGGCGCCCTGGAGGATCTGCCTTATGACAGCATCGTGGAAGTGTCTTCCATGATCACCGGCAAAGGGGCTGTTCCCCTTACCTGGGGTAAGTTTGAGTCTGCGGAGCGTGGATGGGTTCAGGTAATGAAGGCTATGGAAGAGTGCGTGATTAAGGCTGCTATTACAGGTGATTACGGCCTGGCTCTTCAGGCATTCCTGCTGAATCCGCTGGTAATCGGCGGCGGATGCGCCAAGAGCCTGCTGGATGAGATGCTGGTTGCCCACAAGAAGTACCTGCCTCAGTTTGCAGACAAGATTGCCGAATTGGAAAAAGAAGGTGTTACAGTAAAAGACAAAGTAGTTTGCGATCTCATTGCTCAGGGATTATAAGCAGGAAGGCCAACAGGGGGTGGAATTATGACAGAAAAAATTATGAATGGGCTTCTTGTGTTTGCAGCAAAGCTTTCCAGCCAGAGACATCTCTCTGCCATCCGGAACGGGTTTAGTTCTCTGCTTCCCGTAGTTGTTACGGGTGCGTTTTGTACCTTGATTTCCAACGTAGTGTGTAATGTGCGGCCTGGATTCATATCTCTTGCCAATGTTCCCGGCATGAGCTGGCTTGCCAGCCTGAACCCAGTGTTTACAGCTGCCAACTATGGTACTATGAGCTTTATTACCATAGGAATCGTGATTTTGATTGCCTTGGGACTTGGGGAAAGCTACGGGGTTAAGGATTATGCACTGGCTCCCGTGGCCCTGGGGGCTTACATTTCCCTGTGTCTGACCACTGCAGAGGTACAGTGTGCGGCGGCAGAAGGAGGGATTCATGAGGTAGCCAATGTATTGGCAGCCAGTTTTACCGATGCCAAGGGACTGTTCGTGGGACTGATTACAGCATTGTGTGCCACGGAGCTGTACTGCCGTTTGGTTCAGAGCGGAAAGCTGGAGATTAAGCTTCCGGAGGGAGTGCCATCCAATGTGGCCAGGTCTTTTACGGTCCTGTTCCCATCCTGCATAACCATTTTGACGGTTTCTTTAGTGGGATTTGTGTTTAACAAGCTTACAGGAATGACCATATTTGTGGCCATTACCACATTTATCCAGGCTCCTCTTATGAACATCCTTACAGGCCTGCCGGGTTATCTGTTCCTGATTTTCGTAAGTACGGTGCTGTGGACATTTGGTATTCACGGAACCCAGACGCTGAGTGCTATTTATTCTCCCATTCTTCTGGCAGCTTATGCGGAGAATGAGGCGGCATATGCCGCAGGGACAACAGTGCCCAACATTATCTGTTCTCCGTTTATGTCCTGCTTCTCCATTATTACAGGAGCCGGAATTACAGGCGGATTGCTGATTGCCATTATGCTGTTTTCCAAGAGGGATGATTACCGGGCTATCGCCAAGATTGCTATTCCCTGTGCGATTTTCAATATTAATGAGCCAGTTACCTTCGTCCTGCCAATCGTGCTGAACCCGCTGCTTGCGATTCCGTTTATGCTCGCACCGGCTGCATCTGCAACCTTTGCATACTTTATGACTTCTATCGGATTCTGTGGAAAAATGGTGGTGAACTCTCCATGGACAACGCCGCCGGTACTGATGGGCTTCCTTTCATCAGGAGGCTCCATCGGGGCGGCAATCACCCAGCTTCTGTGCATCCTTATTGCGGCAGTTATCTATACGCCGTTTGTACTGGTTTCTAACCATCAGAAGCCTGCGGAAGAAGAGGCATAAGAATTGATTTCATAAAAGGGCTATTGTGTCAAAACGAACATGTTTATGGCACAATAGCCCTTGTTTTTCAGGCTTATGGTATGTGAGAACATAGGCTTGCACGCTGCTGCCGGCTGTTTTACCTATAGGCCCGTCCTGTGAATACTGCCACAGATCTGGGACGCATAATAAAGTCTTTATCAATGCGGGTTTCCTGTCCTTCGGGGTAGGTGTAGCGTCCCTGTCCGTCTCCATAGGTGTTGACACTTAAATACCAGCCTCCCCGGTGATGAAGATCAGGCAGGGTAATGGTGACATCTTCCCAGTGGGCATTGACGCATAAATACACCAGATCGTCCTTGCCTTTTTTTCGATCATATCCTGCGAAACTGACACTGATGGTTTTTGCGTTTGGAGGAAGCTCCAGTATTTTAGCATTGGTGTCATGGCTTCGGAGGGATTCCATGCCGCAGATGGCGTCAGGAAGTTTTCGGCGGATAACCGTGTGCTCATGGCGGTAATGGATCATAAACCGGAAGAATTCAAACAATTCCCGGTTCTTTTGCAGAAGCCCCCAGTCCAGCCAGGAAATGTCATTGTCCTGGCAGTAACTGTTGTTGTTGCCGCATTGGGTATTGCCGAATTCGTCGCCAGCCAGAAACATGGGGGTTCCCCGGCTGCACATCAGCACTGCGCAGGCATTGCGGATCATGCGGAAGCGGAGCCTGTTGACAGCGGGATTATCCGTAGGACCCTCCAGGCCGCAGTTCCAGCTGCGGTTGTCATTGGAGCCGTCTGTGTTGTCCCAGCCATTGGCTTCATTATGTTTGTGGTTGTAGGCATAGAGGTCGTACATAGTAAAACCGTCGTGGCAGGTAATGAAGTTGATGCAGGAATTGTAGCCTGCATAGCTGCCCTTGTAGTCTGTATAGAATCCTCCGTATAAATCGCCGGAACCGGAAATGCTCCATGCTGCATGCCAGGATTCCCAGAATTCCCCCTTTAAGAAAGAACGGATACTGTCCCGGTACCTGCCGTTCCACTCCGCCCACCGCTTGTTGGCGGGAAAGCTGCCTACCTGGTACATGCCGCCTGCGTCCCAGGCCTCTGCAATCAGCTTTACATTGCTAAGAAGCGGATCATAGGCAAGGCTTTTTAAAAGGGGAGGATTGTTCATGGGGGACCCGTCTTCATTTCTTCCAAGAATGCTGGCCAGATCGAAGCGGAACCCGTCAATGCGGAAATTAATGGTCCAGTACCGCAGACATTCCAAAATCATCTGCTGGACAATGGGGTGGTTGCAGTTTAAGGTGTTGCCGCATCCGCTGAAATTGTAGTAATTGCCGTCGGGGGTCAGCATGTAGTACATTTTGTTGTCAATGCCTTTAAAACAGAATGATGGACCCAGCTCGTTGCCCTCGGCAGTGTGGTTAAATACTACGTCAAGGATAACTTCAATGTCATTGTCATGGAGGGTCTTGATCAGGTCTTTCAGTTCCGTGCCTTCTTTGTTGTACTCTGCAGAGGCGGCATAGCTGGCGTTGGGGGCGAAAAAGCTGACTGTATTGTAGCCCCAGTAATCCAAAAGCTTTCTGCCGTCAATCTCCCTGGAATTCATATTTTCATCAAATTCAAAAACAGGCATTAATTCCACGGCATTAATGCCCAGCTCTTTTAAATAGGGAATCTTTTCTTTCAGCCCGTCAAAGGTGCCGGGATTAGCCACTCCTGAGGAGGGATGGCGGGTAAATCCTCTTACATGAAGTTCGTAGATCACCAGATCGCACATTTCCTTGGAAGATTGGGGCATGTCACCCCAGTCAAAAATATCCCGGATCACTTTGGCATGATAGTTTTTCTTTTTCTTATTCCCCCAGGAATCCTGGCCGGTAACTGCCACGGCGTAGGGGTCCAGCAGCACGTTTTTTTTGTCAAATATCATGCCTTCTTCCGGACAGTAGGGGCCATCGATGCGGTAGGCGTACTCAAAGGTTTCAATATCCAGATCAAAAACAATCATAGAATACACGTCACCGATTTTGTAGGATTCAGGAAATGGCAGTACGGCGAAAGGCTCTTCCTCGTCCCGGCCAAACAGTAGAAGTTCGCAGGATGTGCCGTTGTGGGTGTGGATGGTAAAGTTTACTCCGTTTGGAAGAGCCATAGCTCCGTTTACGTCAAATAGGCCGGGACGCACGGAGAAACCGGCTATTTCTCCCATGGGGGTAAAAGAAATGGGGTGTTCCAGAAGGTATTTCTGCGTGTATGGTATCAAGGCTGTCCTCCTGTTGTGTGGTAATGTGCCTGTCTGGCAAAGATAATTCGGCGCTTTGGACACATTGACGGTTAATAGCGTCTATAAGTTTATTATAGAAGGTTTGGCGGAAGGAGTCAAATGGTATTTCACGGCCTGGTATCTTGCAGCCAGGGACAAAACTTGACCGTTAACGGTAAAAATGGTATCATAAAAACATATGAAAGACACAGGAGGGCAGCTGTATGATGAAGCTGGAAAAGATGAAGCAGAGAAAAAAACAGCTGCATCTGACGAATCAGGAACTGGCGCAGAGGTCAGGGGTGCCTTTGGGGACCATTAACAAGATATTCAGCGGAGCTACCAAATCGCCTAAATATACGACTCTCTTGGCTTTGGAAACGGTGCTGGGAATGTATTTTTACTATGACCAGGACGGGCCCTATGTGTCTGTGGCTCAGGAGAAGGACGGCAGATATGGGGCAGGATACACGGCGGAGGACTACTATGCTTTGCAGGGAAGGATGCAGGCGGAGCTGATTGACGGACAGCTGTATTATATGGCGGCTCCGGGGCGGCTTCACCAGGAACTTGTAGGGGAATTGCATTACTGCGTAAAGGATTATATTCGGAAAAATAGGAGCAATAGCCAGGTTTATACCGCCCCTTTTTCGGTTGAGCTGGATGGGGATCGCAGGACTGTGGTGCAGCCGGATCTGGCGGTGGTGTGCAGAAAGGAGCTTCTGGATGACCGGGGGATGAAGGGGGCGCCGGATTTTGTGGCGGAGGTGATTTCCGGCAGCCACGGAAAGAGGGACTATGAGCTGAAACTCCGCAAGTACTGGAATGGGGGAGTACGAGAATACTGGGTTGTTGATCCTTTTAAGAAAACGATAGTTGTTTACTGGTTCCAGGGAGAAGAGATGGATATGAAGATTTATGGTTTTCAGGACAAGGTGCCTGTAAGGATTTTTGAGGATTTGGCTGTTGACTTTGGAGAATTTGGGAGGTAAGAATTTTTTAAATGCTGTATGATAAAGACATCAGGGAACCACTTTTTGAGTTTCTGGAGCAGAGGTACGGGAAAGTAAGAATACTGGAGGAGAAACAGATCGGGCGGTCCAGGGCGGATGCAGTCATGGTGACAGAAAATGGGCTGGCAGGCATTGAGATTAAAAGCGATGCAGATACCTATGCAAGGCTTAAGCGGCAGATTAAAGATTATGACCGCTTTTTTGATTATAATTTTGTGGCAGCCGGTTCCACCCACGGCAGGCATATTGAGGAACATGTGCCGGCTTGGTGGGGGATTATTACCATAGAGCAGTGGGAACATCAAGTGGATTTTTATGTCCTTAGAGAGGCCGGAAGGAACCCGGAGGTAGACTGGAAAGGAAAACTGGGGCTTTTATGGAGACCAGAGCTGGCTCATATCCAGCAGCTGAACCGGATGCCTAAATACAGGGACAAGGGAAAAGGGTTTGTTATAGAAAGAATATTGGAAAGGGTGCCAAAGGAGATTCTGGGAAAACAGATTAGTGAAGAGCTGTTTGAGCGGGACTATACGGAGATCGAGGATACAATACGAGAATACCGCCAGGGACGGCGGTGAGGCTTTTGTCTCCATTATACAAAAAAGAGGAAAGGAATCATATACAGCTATGACAAAAAAAGAATTAACGCTGGAGATTATCCGGCGTCTTAAGAAAGAGTATCCTATTGCAGACTGCACTCTGGACTATGACCAGGCATGGAAGCTTTTGGTAAGCGTGAGGCTGGCGGCCCAGTGTACAGATGCAAGAGTCAATGTGGTGGTGGAAGATTTATACAAAAAGTATCCGGATGTCAGCGCTCTTGCAGACGCCCCGGTGGAGGAGATTGAGAAGATCGTAAAGCCATGTGGGCTGGGGCACAGCAAGGCCAGGGATATTAGCGCATGCATGAAAATATTAAGAGACGAGTATGACTGCAAAGTGCCGGATAATTTTGACGCTCTTTTAAAGCTGCCGGGAGTGGGGAGAAAGAGCGCCAACCTGATCATGGGGGATGTGTTTAAAAAACCGGCTATTGTAACAGACACCCACTGCATCCGGCTGGTGAACCGCATGGGGCTGGTGGATAATTTGAAAGATCCCAAGAAAGTGGAGATGGCTTTGTGGAAGCTGGTGCCGCCTCAAGAGGGAAGCGATTTCTGCCATCGCCTGGTGCACCACGGAAGGGATGTGTGTACGGCAAGAACCAGGCCTTTCTGCGACAGATGCTGCCTGAGGGATATTTGCGGGAAAAACGGGGTGTAACGGGTCTTTTCTCCCAAAAGGTACAAGTT
>CATLBO010000024.1 GCA_949879025.1 uncultured Hungatella sp.
TGATGGCGTCTGCCCCAAGCCCTGGAGTCTCGCCGTCCCCTGTCAGTTCCACTGACTCGATCCCTGCGTCGCCGATTACCACTTTTGCCGTTATATCACCGCCAAAGCCTTTTGCGCTTCCTTCATATGTCCCCGGCTTATAATCTGCCTTTGCACCTGCAGATGTTGGCTTCTTCTCAGCCTCTGTCTCCTCTGCGGCTTCCGTCTCCGGAGCTGCTTCTCTCTCTATCACGTCAATCTTTCCTGCTGCCTGGTCAAGCGCCTGCTGCACTGCCTCCATCGCTGCGTTGCTGCTGATGGTTGCTCCTGCTATAGCATCTGCTTTTGACGAGTTGCTTTCCACAAATGCCGCCGGCAGCTGTTCCAAAGCTGTTGCGCCGATCCCTGGTGTCTCGCCTGCCCCTGCCAGCTCTACGCTCTCGATTCCTCCGGCGCCTACAGTAACCGTGGCAACTACCTCGCCGCCAAAGCCCTGGGCGCTGCCTACATATGTCCCTGGAGTGTAATCCACCTTTTCCGTAGACATGACATCAATGGCCTTATATAACGAATCGGAACCCAACACGGTGCCAACCCCCAATGCCAGCATGACTCCCAGGCCAACATACCCCTTTTGTTTTTGTGTCATCACTATACTCCTCCTGTGTTTTTATTGAGTACTCCGGATCGTTTTGTGTTGGGACTTGTCAGAAGCTTCTTTTCCCAACCATATACAAAGCTCCGCAGGAACTCTCATCAGCCATCAGTCTGGTACTGCTGACAGCCATATCACTGGAGTATATTTTAGCATATTTCTCAGAACACTTCAATCGCTTTTGTCAGTTCTCATATTTTTTCCATCTGAAATTTGGAATCACATCAGACCATTTCTGAATTCCAATAATCTCCTTGGCAAATTCCGTATATTCCAGGGAATCCTTTCTGTCAATAACCCGGAACACAGTCCATACAGGTTTTCTCATAGTAGCTTTCACCACTCCCGGCGTAGACATGTCGCATCTCCATAATCCCAGTGCCACAGAGGTGTTGGTCTCATCAATATTATCCACCTGGCGGTTCATAATAATGGCGTCAATATAAGGATTGCTGTCAGCAATATAATACGCATAAGCCATAGCTGCTGCCTGAATCTTCTCCACATCCCCCCTGGTTGCGCTTTTGGAGGTAAATCCCTGCTCTGACAGAATAATGTGCCTTACGCTTCCGTCCGGAGCCCGAAGTTCCTGCCGCTGCAGATAATCTGTCAGAACATGCAGATTATTAAAATTAAGGACCCGGGTATCCACGCTGTCTGTAGCTCTTCCGTTTTCTCCGTCATTCCAGAACTCAGGCTCTGTCAGCGGGTCCGGATACGGATGATATGACAGGTTCCAACTGATATCCCCTCCCGCCTTTACGGCGGCTCCAAAAGCGGCTATAACATCCCTTGCCCCATACTTAACCTGAGACGCCTCCGGATCTGTCCAGTTAAAGTCTGTGGAAAAGTACAGCCTGTCATTGCTGTTGACGCTCTTAATGGCTGTGTAAAATACCCGGAATGCTTTCATGTATTCCCGCACATACGTATTTAAATCTTTCTCTCCTGCATAATTCCATATTTCATTATTGTTGATCTCATTGCCGATAATCCAGTTGGAAATCTTTCCTTTTCCCTGAGTCCCAGAGTATCTTTCCGCCAGGAAAGAGGCAATGGCCTTGATCGTCTCCACCCCCTCTGCCGTAGAGCCGTTAAAGCTATAGTAGTAAGCCTTTGAATTTTTCGTAATGCCCGGCAGGAACAGCTGGGGTGTATTGTCATTCCATCCATTCAGGATAATAGCTGTCACCATCAGATCTTTATTTGACATATACTCTACGATCCGATCATACTCCGCCACTACTCCTTTATTAAAGTGATACGTCTTTCCGTCATACTGGTAATCAATCCCCTCTCCCAGAAGATGATGAAATGCAATGTTAATCGTAGTATGCTTTACTCCCAGTTCCATAGCATCCGAAATCATGCCGCCATCCAAAAGCAGTCCTTTTTTTGACGATGGCTTTTTAAATTCTGCCGTATTCTTAGCCAGCACTTCCGGATTAGTAATGTAGGCAGGTTCACTGATGGCATGATATCTAGTTCCGTCAAACACTGCCAGCACAAACTTGGAGTACAGTTTATCAGAACTGGTTCCGAAGCCAAGAGGCAGGGAACAAGAAATAGTATCTCCTTTAGTCCACCATGCGGCATAATCCGTCCTGCTTCCCAGATCATCCTCATATGGCTGCATCTCAAATAAATACCAGTAATTATCATACACTGCCGGATCGGATACGGCGCCTGATACGGTTCCCGTAATATTCACATTCGTCTTATCCGTGGTACAGGTCAAAGCGCCGCTCTCTGTAGGAAGGGCAATCTGCCCTGCGGGAACATCTTCCTGTATGAAAGATCCTGCAGCACCCCAAGCCGTGTCCTGCCCTGCTGCCGATATGCAGAAAACTGCTGCTGCCATCATCAGTCCTGACCAAATGGCTTTCATCCCTTTAACTTTTATGCTTCTCATTATCGAACCTCCTGACTCATGATCGCCAAATCTTCTGACATTTTATGCTTTGTCATCTATTTTAGCAGTATGCTGACTCATTATACCGTTTTTTCCATAAAATACAAGGGGTAAACTTCTTACTTAGTTTTACATTTTCCTTAAGCGGACTTTTATCCCTTATTTTATCCTTTATTTTTTTTAGCCTTGTGGTATAATAAGGAAGCGCATTAATTTAAGTTCTATAATAATGGGCAGCGGCATGTATTCTGCCGCTTTATAAAATGTCTGCATAAGGAGTTGTCTGCATGAAGGATAAATCTGCTCTCCGCGACCTGATTCTGGCCGCATCCATTCTTATTATAGCCGTTGGCTTTTACATCGGCAACCGTATCATGAACCGTGCCCCTGCCATCGTCGTCGAGGTATCTGTAGACGGGGTCGTAGCACAAGAGCTTGATCTTAGCAAAGACGGGGAATATGTCATTCAAGGCTTCAATAACGGAAGCAATACTTTGATTATCGAAAACGGCCAGGCCTGGATCTCTGATGCCACCTGTCCGGACAAGGTGTGCATTCACCAGGGCAAGATTAACCGTTCCGGCGAAATGATTGTCTGTCTTCCCAACCTTATGATCGCAAAAATCGTAGGGGAGGAAGAATAGGTCTGTCATTTCCCTGTTTTTTCCAAGTTCTTATTATTATGGCTGGCGGAAGCTGCTGTCTATGACAGTCTTCCGCCATTTTCTTTTCTACAGCCTGACTGAATTGGAGCGAACTTCTAAAAAGCCTGTTATGAAAATCTTTTGCAAATTGTATTGACACTTATTATATGATGTTATATACTGTAAGTAGACTTTTATAACAAATAAGGAGGATATATGATATGTCTATCAAAGAGATCGTTGCTGCCATTAAGGCAAAACAGCCTGAAATCAAAACCGTGTATTTTGTAGGATGCGGCGCTTCCATGTCAGATTTGTTCCCGGCTAAGTATTTCCTGGAGAACAATGCAAAGCAGCTGCGTACCAGCATTTATACTGCCAATAACTTTAACTATTCCACTCCTGCAGCAGTGGATAACACCTCCATCGTGATTACCTGTTCCTTAAGCGGCAATACGCCTGAGACTGTAGCAGCTACCAAGCTGGCTGTCGAGAAAGGCGCCCATGTAGTTTCCATTACCATCAATCCGGACTCCGGTTTGGCAGAGAATTCCCAGTATCAGATTATCCACGGTTTCTATGAAAGCTACGGCGCCAAGATGGAAAAGCCTGCCAGAGCTTTAGAGCTTGCCTGCGAGATCTTAAATGAATATGAAGGCTACCAGTATTACGACGATCTCCATGATGGCCTGGACAAGATCTTTGATCTCATCAATACCTCTGCCCCTCTGTTCCGTTCCACTGCCAGAAAGTTTGCAGAGGAGAACTACAATGCACCGATTCTGTATGTCATGAGTTCCGGCGCCACTCAGTACACTGCCTATGGATTTTCCATGTTTTTAATGATGGAGATGCAGTGGCTGGAGTCCAGCACCTTCCATACAGGAGAGTTCTTCCACGGCCCATTTGAAATGGCTGACGAAAATGCCCACTATGTACTTATGATGAACGACGGCCCTACCCGTCCCCTGGATGCCAGAGCCTTAACCTTCCTTCAGCGCATGAATGCCAAATACACCATTATTGACGCAAAAGATTTCGGCCTCAGCTCCCATATAAAGAGCACGGTTGTAGAATACTTTAACCCACTTATGATTGGCGGACTCACCAGGCTTCTGGGTGAGGAAATCGCAATTAAGCGCGAGCATCCTCTGACCATGAGAAGATATATGTGGAAGCTGGAGTATTAAGCAGTCAGGCAGGGGAATTTTTTCACGCCGGCGCTTACCTAATCGTATGAAATAGAGGACACTTCTAAAAGATTGGTTTTGGAAGTGTCCTTTTTTGCTAACTGCTGCTTTTCCCGTTTTTATCTTTTCAGCTACAGGCAAAGTTGCAAAAAAACAGGCTTAAAACAGCTGGAAATGAATGTTCTGCTGCCGTAACAGAACATTCATTTCCAGCTGTTTTTATAACATGCATCACTATGAAACCCTTCAAATCCCTTACCCTTTCACTGCACCGGAGGTCAGGCCGCGCACAAACTGCCTGGACATGCACAAAAACAGAATAACCATTGGCAGAGAGCAGATCAGAATTCCAGCCAGCATAACCACATAATCAGACTTTAAATCTCCCTGGAAGGTCATCAGGCCCAAAGGAATCGTCATTAATTTCTTGTTTTCCAGAAATACATTGGCAAATAAGAATTCATTCCAAACATGGTTCAGATTTACAATGGCACAGGAAGCCAGAACCGGTTTGCTGATAGGAAGAATAATCTTCGTAAAACGCTGCCAGCTTTTACAGCCGTCTACAATAGCTGCCTCCTCCAGTTCCCTGGGAATCGAGATAAAATAGGAGCGCATCAGGAACATGGTAAAGGGAATCCGGAAGGCCACATATGGCAGTACCAAGGCCGCACGGGTATTGTACAGTTTTGCTGCCTGCAGGATCTTGTACAGCGGAACCAGGGCAACCTGTTCAGACAAAGCCATACCGCCCAGAACCAAAATAAAGATGAATCCGCTGCCCGGCAGATGAAACCTTGTCAGGCCATAGGCCAGCATAGAACTTAGAGCCAAGATAATCCCTATGGATAGGGCGCCTACTATAATAGAGTTTACAAAGTAGGAAACTAGGCCTTTGTTCCATGCAGTTATGTAGTTTTCAAACATCCATTTTTTCGGCATGGCCATGGAATCTAAAAACATCTCCTGATTGGTTTTTAAAGAGTTTAAAACCAGCCAGCATACCGGAAAGAGGATCAGCGCTACCAGAAACAGCAGGAAAATATGAAGTAAAACCTTTAGAATCCGGGCCCGCAGGATATATTTTTCAGTACTCATTTGGATTCCTCCTTACACTTCACCGGAACGGCTGACTTTTAACTGGAAAATAGACGCCGTCACAGTGATAACAAAGATCAGAACACCAGTTGCCGCTGCCATACCCATATCATCATGTAAAAATGCGTTCTGATACAGGAACAGGCCTAATACCTGAGAAGAATTTCCAGGGCCGCCTACTGTAGTGGAATATACCTCGGTAAACAGCTTAAAGGCACCGATTACCGTAATAATGGTGCAGACCAGAAGCTGCTCTTTAGCCAGAGGAAGGATGATGCTCAGCGCACGCCGAACCGGGCCGGCGCCGTCAATAATCGCAGCCTCCACGTAGTCATGAGGCACATTTTGGAAAGCCACTACCATCAAAAGGGTAATGTAGCCAGTGAATTGCCACTGGCTCATGGCAATGATACAGAAGATCGCCAAATTTTTATCACCCAGCCAGGTCTGCTGCATGCCTGCCAGGCCAATGTTTTTTAATAAGGTGTTCAGCATGCCAAGCTGCGGATTATAGATAAAGTTAAACATCAGTCCTACCGCAGTCAGGGATATCAGGGACGGGATAAAATAAATGTTCCGGCAAATGGTTTTAAACCGCTCACTGGCCAGTCTGCTTTCCAGAAACAGCGCCAGCAAGGTGCCAAAGCCCACCTGTACGATCAGGGAGATGATACAGTAGTACACATTATTCCGAATCATAATCGGGAAAGTATCGCTGGTAAACAGTCTCCGGTAATTATCAAATGCCACAAACTTCATAGAAGAAGAATAGGACGACAGATGGAAAAAGCTGTATACCAGGTTCACAATGACCGGGATGTAGACCAATCCCAATACCATTACAAGGCCAGGGATAATATATAAATATGGGGTTAAATTTGTTTTCTTTTTCATGTTGACACCCACCTTTTTAATGTGGACCGCCTGGAACCAGGCCAGGCTCCAAGGGCTTTTTCTAAAGGCAGGGAGCAGTGTCCTGCTCCCTGCCGCAGTTTCGTAATGAAAATTTAAGTAGGTTTACTGAGCCAGGTTCTGGGCTTCTGCGGCAACCTTCTGAATCTTGGCCATAGCATCTGCCGGAGTCACATCTCCATTGGTAATATCAGAAATCTGGGTCAGATACTCGTCACATACTGTAGAATACAGTGCATTGTCAAACCAGATATCCATCTTTTTGGCATTGGCAATTACATCATAAGCACTGATCAGGGACGGATCTGTCAGCCCCTCATCCACACCCAGGGAAGCATTGAACCAGCCAACCTCAACAGCCTGCTGTGCACCTGTCTCAGCACCCAAGAACCATTTTAAAAACTCAACGCATTCATCCGGATAAGCGGTCTTAGAAGAAACGGCAAAACCTTCCGGAGCTCCAGATACCAGATCAGGATTTCCCTTAGCTCCTGGGATAGTTGGGAACTTGAACATTCCCCAATTCATGTCTGGATTCTCCTGCTTAATGTTAGTAATTTCAACCAGCTCTGCAAACAGAATCGCATTCTGCCCGTTGGTAAAGCCTAAGCGTGCCATATCATGAGTCATACCATTTACTCCCATATTCATGTACGGTACCAGCTGCTGATAATATTCAAAAGCCTGTACATAGCCTGGATCGGTAAATTCGCCGGTTTTGGGATCATAATCTTTGGCTCTCACGTCGTCAGGAACGCACTGCTCATTTAATGCACCCAGATAATGTGCGCCCGGCCACTTATCCTGGTTGCCTTCAGCAATAGGCACAATGCCAGATGCCTGGATGGCATCAAGAACCTTAATAAAGTCATCCCATGTCTCAGGAGCTTCCAGCCCCAGTTCGTTGAACATGTCCGCATTATAGAAAAATTCCTTGGCATCCAGGCGGAAAGGAATGCCGTACACCATACCATCAGCGGTGGTGTACTCATTCATCTGAGTCTCCATCAGGCTTGCCTTCCAATCAGGGTCAGCCTCCAGATACGGGGTCAGATCCATCAGCAAGCCTTCACGGATAAAACGCTCAGAAAACTCACCGCAAAAGCTGAAGAAAATGTCAGGGCACTCGTCTGAACCGACTACAACCTTAATCTTCTCTTTATAAGGCTGATTCTGGGCACTGGTCACTTCAAACTTTATGTCCGGGTGAGAAGCCTCATACTCGGCAATCTTTTTCTCAATAAAAGCATTGCAGGGATCGTCTGGGAAGCGGTGGAACAGCTTAATTACCTTTACATCCTTACCTCCTGCTTCTGCCTTGGCTTCATTACCGCTTCCTCCGCCTGCCGGGGCGTCCGGAGAACTGCCGCCACATGCAGCCAGACTCAATGCTATTATTGCAGCCAGGCCTATACTCAATGTTCTCTTCAGGTTCTTTTTCATAAATAACCTCTCCTTTCAGTTTTTAACAGGCTTGCTTTCTTAATTGTATGGATACAACTTATAACATCCTATTACATATAGTATCATGATGTTATATAGATTGCAACTATTTTTTTAAGAAATTTGTGATTTTTACTAATTAGCTTTCATGATTTCCTTTTCTCACCAAAAATTTTCACATTTTAGCCTGCAAGAACTGGTAAATCCTCTCTGTATGCAGCAAAAAAACTGAGCATATGTATACCAGCAAACTCGATACATATGCTCAGTTTTTTCGTTTCGAATCCTTTATGGCATGAATGCCAGCTGTGCTGTCACGTAATGACTGTCAGCACGTAGCGCTGGGAATTTACCACCACCTTGCTGTAGTGCAGGACCTGATGGTTTTGGTCTGTAGTTTCTTCCGACTGAAGCAGCAGAGGATGATTCTCTTTCACGCCCAGAAGCCGGGCCTCTTCTGCAGTGGCATAACAGATCTGAATGCTTCGAATCGCATGAGAAGGGATCAGGCCGTGTTGACGAAACACCTCATAAGTAGAGCCAGTCAGATTTGATTGTAAAAGGAAGTCCATTTTCTGTGAATAATAGTTGGTTTCAACCATTACAGGCACTCCGTCGATCTTGCGCAGCCGGACAATTTTTAAAGTTTTCTCGTTTTCGCCTATATGGAGATGATTCTGAACAGAAGCATCAGGCACAACCCACTCCACAGAAAGCAAATCAGAAGAAGGCTCCTGGCCGCTCATACGGCTGGTTTCGGAAAAGCTGCGCACCAGATTGTCAGAGTCTACCACGCGGCGCAATTTTTTTTCTGCTATAAAGGTGCCGATTCCCTGTTTGCGCATCACATATCCTTCGTCCACCAACAATTCAATGGCCTTCCTCACGGTGATCCGGCTCACCTCATACTGCTGGCTGAATTCTGCCTCCGTCATCAGACGATCTCCGGCCTTTAGCTTTCCTTCACTTATCTGAGATTTAATCTCATCCGACAATTGCTGATACAAAGGGATAATCGAATTTTTAACCATGAATTACCTCACAATCTGACTATTTAGTTATTTTTAATAGTCTTATAATGTAATAGTACCATTAAAACAGAAATTGTGCAAGGATTCCACAGCAACTCGCATAAAAATTAGGAAATTCTTTCAAAAATACAATCTTCATCCAGGCCTTATCTATTGCCCTGGAAGTCTCTGCATTTCATCAGCAATAGGAGTTCCGTATCCAAATGCGCCCTCCAGGCTGCATACCTTTGCGGCGAACTCCGCTCCCCGTTTCATAGCCTGAAGCAGACGCTTCTGCATGGCTGCATGGCTGCTGTCAAAAAGAGGGGCATCGTCCTGTAAAAGCGTTGTGAGAAGGGTGGAAAAATAGGAATCTCCCGCTCCCATGGTGTCCATTACGTTTTCTGCACGGCAGGCTTCCACATACATGATATCTCCCCCATACAATGCATAGGAGCCGGCCTCCCCTACGGTTCCTATGACCAAGGTTACCCCATACCCAGCTACCTGCTCCATCTTGGCCTGCCGCTCTGAATCCGTTAAGTGGGCACAGGAAAGCAATGCGATCTGAATGTAGGGGCATACTCTTTCCAACAGTTCTGTATCCCAGTCCGTTGAGAGATCAAAGGCAATGGGTACATGGGTTTCATACAAAGCAGGAAGGTCATCCAGAATATAGCTGTTTGTATTCGTATAAATAATATCAAATCCACTGATATAATGCAGATCTTCTTCCGTAAAGCCGTATGGATGTTCTTTGGCTACTCCGCCGCGGTTCGATCCCAGAAATACCCTGTCGCCGTTGCGCAGAGTTACCTGAGCCGCCCCATTCTCTCCATGAAAATGACGGGAGTGACTGTAATCAATTCCCAGCTTATCCAAAACCTGGCAATTGTACTTTGCCACTGCATCATCTCCAAACTTGCCCAAATATGCAGGTGCGCCTCCGTTCATCTGAGAGTAGACGCAGGTATTCATGCACTGGCCTCCTGGATACATTTTCCCTCTGGACAGGTATTTGTCTACAACATTGTCTCCGATTGCAATAATTTTCGCTTTTCTCATGATTTAACCTCCAAACCGATCCACAGTAATCTTGATCCTTTCTTCCTGCGGCACCTTACTAATTGTATAAAATAGTCTGTATCATCATATAATGTTCTGTAATATGAAGTTTTAACTGTCTCTTTGGTCTTTCCTTAAGAAGGGGATCACATCCCACAGCGTTTCTGCACACAGGGATATCCGTTCATATTCACGCTGAGTCGGAGGAAGCATATCCGGAACCATGATCACCTGCATGCCTGCTTTCCATCCTGCTTCCACGCCGGCGTAGGAATCTTCCAGCACAAGGCACTGCTGCGGCAGGGTTCCGGCTCTCTGCGCTGCAAGAAGAAAAATATCCGGCGCAGGCTTGCCATGCTCCACCATATCCCCATAGATCCGGTATTGAAAATAAGCGCTGACTCCTGCCAAGTCAAGAAAACGGTCGGCAGATGCCTGATATGTGGATGTTGCCAGGGCAATCCCATATTTCTGATCTCTCAGCCAGCCAAGCAGTTCCTCCAGCCCCGGCTTTATTGGCATCCCATGCTCCCTGATCCACTGATCCACATATTCTGTCCTCTCCCTTCGATAAGTCCAGTAATCAAAAGCTTCACCCAGTTCTTCCTTAAAAATGCGGATACATTGGTCTAAGGGAAGCCCTCTCATGCGGTTCATCACAGACTCGCTAATGGGTATCCCATGGCTGATGCCAATCTGTATCCAGGCATTACTAGTAAGATGTTCCGTGTCAAACATCAGGCCATCCATATCAAAAATTACAGTCTTTATCATAAAATTAATCCTCCTGGCTGCGATTCTGCTTTTAAAAGCTTTATTCCATAAATGGTACAAACATCTCATAGTTACGCATATCCGCCTTGGCTGGTTCATAGCAGTATTCAAGAGCAGTGATCTCCTGACTAAGCAGCCCTTGGTAATGGTGATGCTGAAGAATCTTCAGCCATGCCTCCAGATCATGCTTCCCGTCTCCCCAGATTAAGTGTCCATAAGGCGTCCCGTCTACAAAGTGCATATGGACAATATTTTCCGCTCCCAGAACCTGAAACCATTGTTCCGGGTTTTCTCCAGACACTCCCATGGCGCAGGTGTCGATCATAGTCTTAAAATTAGGGTGGCTGATCTCGTCAAACATGCGCTTTACGTCCTTTAAGGTGACTGCCAGATTAGTCTCCTGAGGACGCAGAGACTCCATGGCCAGGGTAATCCCCTTCGTGCCGGCAAAATCCGCCAGTCTTGCCAGCATATCTCTGCCCCGCTTCCATGCTTCCTCACGATCCTCGTTTAGATTCCCCCGCCCGGAATGGACAGCCATAATCTGGCAGCCCAGCTCCTCTCCCGCTTCCAGCCCTTTTTTAAAATAAGAAAAGCTTCTGCGGTAAAGCTCAGGCTCCGATGCTGCAAACTGGTATGGCACGCTGCAGTTTTCCGGGGTAATCACTTTGACCGTAAGTCCTCTCTCCCGCAGCATGCGTTTTACCCGGACACAGTCATCGTATTCCATATCGCTTAGAAAGAATTGAGGGGAACCAGCCCACAGCTCGATAGTCTGAAAACCGGCCCGGGCCTGGGACTCCAGAAAATATTCCAGAGAAAAATACCGGTAATGGATGTTCATGCCAGCCAGCTGGCTTCGTTGAATGAGTTTCATGGTGCATTCCCTTTCTGAATCTGCTTTTTATCTGCTTCATAACTGACATGCCGTCAGCCTGATCATAAACAAATTAACCGTATTGTATCTGTAATTAATTATATCATATTAAGTCATATTATTACAATATAAAATAAAAAAACTTTTCCGCTTTTAGGCAGAGAATGCAGTGCTGGGCTTTAAGCCGCCAAAAATCCATAATAAAACAGCGGAAACAATGTCTATGACAAAGTTTCCGCTGCATTTTTGAAAAAAATATTTAAGATTCTCGATTCCTTTTCTACAAAATTACCTTCGCTGGACACTTCTGTGCACACTTTCCACAGTTTGTGCATTTTTCATAGTCAATGACAGCCACATTATTGTCCATGTGGATGGCATCAGACTCACACTGCTTTGTACACAAGGTACATCCAATACACCCATTATCACATTTCGCCTTTACATCCTTGCCCTTGTCATGGGAAGAACACTGAACCAAATGTTTCGCATCATAAGGAACCAGCTCGATCAAGTGGTTAGGACAAGTGGCCACGCATTTCCCACAAGCCACACATTTTTCTTTATCAACCACAGCTACGCCGTCTACAATATGGATTGCATCAAATTCACAGGCTTTCACACAGGAGCCGTACCCCATACACCCATAAGTACAGGCCTTTTCCCCGCCGCCTGGAACCACGGATACCTTGCGGCAGTCGTCCATGCCAAAATAATTATACTGAACTCTGGTCTTATCACAGGTTCCTTTACATTTTACGAAAGCCGCCTTCTTAACTGATCCGCCGCTTTCCACACCCATAATTGCCGCAATCTTATCAGCCACCGCAGCGCCTCCCACAGGACACCCACTGACAGAAGCCGTTCCTGCAGCAATGGCGTTGGCCAGACCGTCACAGCCTGGGAATCCGCAGCCGCCGCAGTTATTACCCGGAAGCTCTGCGCGGACCAGGATTTCTCTCTCATCAACCTCAACCTTAAACTTCTCACTGGCAACTCCAAGCAGCACACCGATAATGATACCGATAGCACCGATGACGCCGGCTGCCATAAGCAAACCCATCATATTACGCTACCTCCTCTTCCTTAGATAAGCCCGGCAAATCCCATAAATGCAATCGCCATGAGTCCGGAAGTGATCAGAACGATTGGGGAGCCTTTAAAGTTAACAGGAATATCATTATCTTCAATACTCTCACGGATACTTGCCAGAAGCACAATAGCGAGAGTAAATCCTATTGCTGTTCCCAGGCCGTTAAACACGCTGAACAGTATGTTGTATTCCTTCTGCACATTAGTCAGGGCTGCACCCAGAACCGCACAGTTGGTAGTAATCAGAGGAAGAAATACCCCCAGTGCCTGATACAAAGAAGGCATGCTCTTTTTCAGAAACATTTCTACAAATTGAACCAGGGCGGCAATCACCAGAATAAAAGCGATGGTCTGCAGGTAGGTAATGTCAAGGGGCACCAGCACACACTTGTAAATAATGCTGGTTACAAGACTTGCCAGAGTAATAACGAAAATAACCGCCGCTCCCATGCCTGCCGCCGTGTCCGTCTTCTTGGATACTCCAAGGAACGGGCACAGGCCCTGGAACTGACTCAAGATAATGTTGTTTACCAGAGCAGCGCCTACAATTACTAAAATCAGTTCTTTCATTCTCTACGCTCCTCCTTAATCTACTTTCTTATCCAGTTTTTCAGAAAGCTCCGCCTGTTTCTTTGCCACTGCTGCCTTCTTGGCTGCCAGGGCATCCTCCTCAGCCTGAAGTCTTCTGGTCTCCAATGTAGCGTGGTTTGCCATACATGCAGAACCTGTACAGCGGCTGCAGTTTCCGCCGCAGGCAAGGACAGACTCCCCTCCTGCACCATTGGTGGCAGAAGGCATCTTAAATTTGTTCTGCAAGGCAGTCAAACCGGCCAGTACGAAAAAGGCACCGGGGGCAAGGCCGAAAATACTGATATTGTAGGCTTCCGGAATAATCCCGATCCCGAACACGGAGCCAGAACCTAAAAGTTCACGGAAAACAGCGATACAGGTCAGGCCAAGAGTAAATCCCAATCCCATGCCGATACCGTCAAATGCAGACTCTACCGGGCCGTTCTTTGCCGCATAAGCCTCGGCCCGTCCCAGAATGATGCAGTTAACCACGATCAGGGGGATAAAAATACCCAGTGATTCATTAAGGCTGGGAATAAACGCCTGCAAAAGCAGCTGAACAATGGTAACCAGCGAAGCTACAATTACAATATAAGCCGGAATGCGCACTCTGTCCGGAATAATCTTCCGCAAAGAGGAAATAATAAGATTAGAAAAAATCAATACGGCAGTTGTAGTAAGACCCATACCCATACCGTTGATAGCTGTAGTCGTAGTAGCCAGAGTCGGACACATGCCCAGCATCAGCACAAAGGTCGGATTTTCTTTGATAATGCCGTTATATAAACGTTCCATACATTTATTCATGCTTCCCACCTCCTACTGCTGCACGCAGTTATTTATAAAATAGAGCGCCGTATTGACCGCCCCCGTAACTGCGTTTGATGTGATAGTGGCGCCGCTGATAGCGTCAATCTCGTTATCTGCCGATGCACCTGATTTTGTTACGCTGAAAGCATCCACAGTTTTATCCGCAAACTGGCCCTTCCACTCCGGAGTGGTAGCATTCATGCCAAGGCCTGCAGTCTCGCTGATGGTCAGAAACTCGATTCCCTTTACCTGTCCTTCTATGGTAATTCCCACGGAAATCGTAATATTGCCGCCGTATCCGTCTTTGGATGTGGCTGTTACCACGTATCCCATGGGACTGCCGGAGCTGTCCACGCCTGTGGCGCACTCATCCACCTGTACATTGCCAAATCCCAAACCAGGGGCATCGCTATTGGCCTTATCCAATGCCGCAGAATAATCATCTAACTGGAAAGAGCCTGCGTCTGCCAGAACAGTACGGAACGCATCCTCTTTGGCTGCCAGTTCGGCCGCCTCAATTGGCCCCTTTGTAATCTCGTAAGCACCGCCCAGACACGCCCCTGCAACCAGGGTAATGGCAAACAAAATCAGGGCGTCCTTCATAAATCCGCCTTTACTCATGCTTTTTTGCCCTCCTTTCCGAATGCAGCCGGAAGGGTCACTTTCTCAATAAGTGGAACCATAAGGTTGCCGATAATAATGGCATAGGATACGCCTTCCGCCGATCCGCCGAAAAGACGGAACAGGCCTGTAAGAATTCCCAAAAGAACGCCGAATGCGATCCTCCCGTTTGGAGTAATAGGACTGGTCACATAATCCGTCGCCATAAAGAAAGCGCCGAAAATCAGGCCGCCGCCGCAGATATGAGCCATCGCATAGCCCAAATCATGCTCCCCGAAAATAAACACAAACACTGCAAGAGTAATAATATACGCAGCAGGAATCCGGATGGAAATTACTTTTTTATACAGAAGATAAGCGGCTCCTATAAGCAATGCAATGACAGAAACCTCGCCGATGGTTCCGGGAATCTTTCCCACAAACATAGCTGCTACATCCACTCTGCCGCCGTTTTTCAGTACAGAAAGCGGCGTGGCGCCGGATGCGCCGTCCAGCTTAAAGGCTGACATCTGGTTGGCAAAGGAAATCAGCAGGAAACACCTGGCAGCCAGCGCCGGATTCATAAAGTTCTGGCCCAGCCCGCCGTAAATCTGCTTTACTACAATAATAGCGAAAATGCTGCCTAAAAACGGAATCCACAGCGGAATCTCCGGAGGCATGTTAAGTCCCAGGATCATACCTGTTACCAAAGCGCTGCCGTCCATAACGGTAATAGGTTTCCCCATAAGGCTTTCATATACATACTCGCTGAGCACGCTGCCTGCCATTGTCACCAGCAGGATACACAGCGCTTTAAGTCCAAACTGATATACCCCATACACAGCCGCAGGAACCATGGCAATGGCAACGTCGAACATAAGGTTCTGAGTCAGCACATTGCTCCTTGCATGAGGTGATGATGATACGTTCAATAATTTTTTCATGTTTCACCCCTCCTACGCTTTCCTGGCGCTGGCCCTTACAGCCACACGCATCTCTTTAAATGCCTGGGTAAGCTGCAGCCTGGCAGGACATCCCCAGGAACAGCTGCCGCACTCTACGCACTCCATGCCGTTTAATTTCTGGAACATGTCAATGTCATGACGCTTTGCCGCCTTCATCAGTTTCTGCGGAACCAGAAATTCCGGACAAACGGACACGCACCTTCCGCAGCGGATACAAGCCGTAGGCTCCATCTCCGCCACCTGGTCTTTGGAAAGGCAGGTAAGGGCAGATGAGGTTTTGGATACAGGAATGGTCAGATCAAACAGAGCCTGTCCCATCATGGGGCCGCCGGAAATCACTTTCTCTGGTTCTGTCTTAAAGCCGCCTGCCGCATCAATAAGCTCCTGGTAGCAGGTTCCCAGCCTTACATTAAAGTTCTTAGGATTGGCAATGGCATCTCCTGTAACTGTAATAATCTTTCTGAGAAGCGGCGTGCTTTTGCACACTGCCATATACACTGACAGCACCGTATCCACGTTGTCCACAATGCAGCCTACATCTGCAGGAAGCATGGAAGAGTTTACCTTCCTGCCTGTAACTGCATAGATAAGGGTGCGCTCGCCACCCTGGGGGTATTTGGTCTTAAGAGGACACACCTCAATGTTCGGCTCATTCTTCACCAGTTCTGTCATTTTGGCAATGGCCTCCGGTTTGTTGTTCTCAATGCCGATAACGCCTTTTGCATTGTCAAACAGCTTCAGGATCACCTTCAATCCCCCAATGATTTTCTCCGGCTCCTCAAGCATCAGCCGGTAATCGCTGGTTAAGTATGGCTCGCACTCTGCGCCGTTAACAATGACATAATCAATCTTTGCCGGGTCCTTAGGCGCCAGCTTTACATGAGTGGGGAATCCGGCTCCGCCAAGCCCCACGATACCGGCCTCCTTTACCATGCCCAGAATGTCTTCCTTGGACAGCGCCGATAACTCCCGGTCAGCTCCCATGCCTTCTATGGTCCTGTACTCCCCGTCATTCTCCACAATAATCGAATTCACCATACTGCCGTTTGCCATGCGCCGGGGTTCTACGGCTTTCACCGTACCGGATACGGAGCAGATGACATGAGAAGAAACAAAACCGCCGGCCTCTGCGATCTTCTGTCCTACCAGAACCTGGTCGCCTTTTTTTACCAGCGGCTTTGCAGGTGCGCCGATATGCTGGGATACCGGATATACCAGTTCGCCCTTCGGCATCAGGACTTCAATCGGCTGATTCTCGGACAGTTCTTTTCCCTCATACGGATGAATGCCGCCTTTAAATGTAGCCAATCCCATCTCTCTAACCCTCTTTCTATACATTTTCGATAACCTTTGGCAATTGGAATATACTTAAGAATCATTCCTGCCATCTTGTCAAGTATACCATAAATTATGTCACTCTACAATTAGAAAAATTGATACATCTCTGGAAATTCACCAAAAATCAGCGATAATTTACTGGATTTTCTTGTTAAACTGTTGACAAACCAGTTATATCCGCCCACTGCAGGAAAAATTCAGCCATAAAAAGAAGAGTCCGCTTTCCCGAACTCTCCCTGCATCACAGTCTCTTGCTCCCTGCTGTAATATATTTATTTTAAATAATCCTGCTGCAAATGCACGCTGCCCTTTTCAGCTGTGACCGGAATTTTTCAGCTGCCTGAGTTCATCAAACACAACGTCATTAAGCACTTTAATATAGGTTCCTTTCATGCCCGATGACCGTGACTCAATTACACCGGCGCTCTCAAACTTCCGAAGGGCATTTACAATGACGGAGCGCGTGATGCCTACCCGATCCGCAATCTTACTTGCCACCAGAATTCCCTCATTGCCGTCCAATTCCTCAAAAATATGGGTAATAGCCTCCAGCTCGGAAAATGACAATGTACTGATGGCAGACTTCACGATCTGAATCTTCCTGCTCTCCTCTGCACTTTCCTCATTAACTGAACGCATCATCTCCAGCCCCACCACCGTAGTGCCGTATTCACTTAAAATAATATCATCAATATCATACTGGCTGTCCATCTTATAGATAAACAAGGTTCCCAGCCTCTCCCCTGCAATATCAATAGGGGTAATAATGGCCTGGTATTTTTTCACGTTCTCCTCCGCAAACCCCAAAGTAGCCAGATTCACGTTCTCCTTTGTTGACAGAATACTTAAAAGCCGCTCATTAAGCATCTTATCCACAAAGCCTCCCAGCTGATCGTCAATCAGTTCCTCGATCTCATCCACCCCGGGCCAGGCGCTGATTCCGAGAACTTTCCCTTTCTTGCTGATAACCAGGATATTGGAATCCAGGATCTCGCTCAATACCTGACAGATATCATTAAATACTACTTTATTGGAATTATTATTGTGCAGTAATTTCCCAATTTTTCTCGTTTTATCCAGCAACTGAACACTCATTTTTACAATCCTCCTTCTTGCCCGCAAAAAAGAGCTCAAAACCTTTAGTAATAGGAAAATTGTATCATATATATCGGAAAATAACAACACTTATCGGAAATTTTCAAATTACTTTTCAAGCTTTATATTTATTTTCCGTCTTTCTCTTCTTTCTTCATTTTTACTGAATATCCGCATTGTTCATTGCTGCATAAAAGCTTCTGCCCTTTCTCTACCATATAGCTTCCGCATTCTGGACATGACTGTTTTGACGGCTTCTGCCATGACATAAAATCACATTCAGGATTGTTCTCGCATCCATAATACCTTCTGCCTTTTTTCGTCTTCTTAATAACAACTTCCTTGCCGCACTTTGGACAGGGAACTCCTGTCTTTTCAAAATAAGGCTTCGTATTTTTGCAGTCCGGAAAGCCGGGACAGGCCAGAAACTTCCCATGAGGCCCATATTTGATTACCATATTCCTGCCGCACAGGTCACAGACTTCCTCAGAAACTTCGTCAGCAATGGTATATGTTTCCAGTTCCTTCTCTGCTTTCTTTACCGCCTCGTCTAAATCCGGATAAAAGTTCCTTACCACAGTCTTCCACTCTACGGTTCCCTCCCCCACCCGGTCTAATAGATACTCCATGTTGGCCGTAAACTGCAGATCCACAATACTGGGAAAATTGTCCTTCATAATCCGGTTCACCACTTCTCCCAGCTCTGTAACATACAAATTTTTATTCTCCTTGGCCACATATCTTCTGGCTATAATCGTGGTAATGGTAGGAGCATACGTACTTGGGCGGCCGATTCCCTGCTCCTCCAAAGCTTTCACCAGAGAAGCTTCTGTATAATGAGCAGGAGGCTGAGTAAAATGCTGGCTGCTATGCAGCTGATCCAGGCGAAGGCTCATACCCTTTTCCAGCTTCCCAAGGAGGGCATTGGACTCTTCCTTCTCCTCATCCTGGACATATACAGACATAAATCCGTCGAAGGTCAGTTTTGACGCAGACAGCGTAAATTCATAGGCTGCTGTTTCTGCCTCCGTCAGCTTGGCCCCCGTTTTCCCAGGCGCTTCTGCCTTTACCTTGACGGAAACCGTCTCATATTTGGCCGAAGCCATGCGGCTGGCCGCAAACCGTTTCCAAATCAGCTGATAAAGGCGGAACAGATCCCTTTGAAGAGAGTCCTTTACCTTTACCGGCGTAAGAGTAATATCCGTAGGACGGATGGCTTCATGGGCATCCTGGATCTTGCCACTGCTTTTCTTGGAATTATCGCCCTGCGCTGCATAAGCTTCTCCGTAATTAGCCTCAATATACGTTCTGGCGGCTGCGTCCGCTTCCTCAGCCACCCTGGTAGAGTCCGTACGCAGGTAAGTGATCAGACCCACTGTCCCGCTTCCTTTGATCTCAACGCCTTCATACAGCTGCTGGGCAAGACGCATGGTTTTCTGAGTGGAAAAATTTAGAGTTTTGGAAGCCTCCTGCTGCAGGGTGCTGGTAGTAAACGGCAACGGGGCTCTCTTAATCCTCTCCCCGTTTTTCACCTCACTGACTATATAGGATGCCTGATCAAGATCCTTTATGATCTGATCCAGCTCCTCCTTTTTATGGATTGCCATCTTCTTGTCTTTGGTTCCGTAAAATTTCGCATTGAGAGGTTTCTTGCTTCCCTCCTGAAAAAGGCCGGCCTCCAAATTCCAGTATTCTTCCGGGATAAAGGCATTAATCTCCTCCTCCCTATCGCAGATCATCCTCAGCGCTACAGACTGCACCCGTCCTGCACTTAACCCTCTTTTTACTTTTTCCCATAGGAGAGGGCTGATACTGTATCCCACCATACGGTCCAGAATCCTCCTGGTCTGCTGGGCATCCACCAGATCCATATCCAGCTTTCTCGGAGTTTTCAAAGATGCCTTTACCGCATTTTTCGTAATCTCATTAAAACTGATCCTGTAAACTTTTTTATCCTTTTTCTCACTTTCCTCATCCAGCTTCAAGGCTTTCATCAAATGCCATGAAATGGCTTCACCCTCCCGGTCAGGGTCAGTGGCCAGATAGACCACGTCGGCTTTTTTCACTTCCTTGCGGAGTTTTGCCAGAATATCACCTTTTCCCCTGATGGTGATATACTTTGGCTCATAGTCATTAGCCGTGTCAATCCCCAATTGACTTTTCGGCAGATCCCTGACATGGCCGTTTGATGCATCCACCTCATAATTAGCTCCCAAAAATTTCTTAATGGTCTTCACTTTTGCCGGCGACTCCACAATTACTAAATACTTTGCCATGTTGACTCCTTTTTACAACTTTTTTGCATAATAGTGGCCTGCTGTCTGAATAATATATCCCCCAACTTGCAGTTCCAGGAGAAGTGTCAGACACTCTCCCAGAGACAGACCGCTCTCTTCTACAATCCTGTCAATAAACTTTGGTTGTAAATCTAAGCAACTATACACCATTTTTTCATTCTTGGCAAGTCCGTTCTCATTTTTTTCATCAACTCTTAACTTTTTCGCCCTGGGAATCTGAAAAAAGTCCAGGACATCATCAGGGCATGTGACAATGGCGGCTCCCTGGCGGATCAGGTGATTGCATCCCTGGCTTAAGGAGTCCGTAGTTCTCCCTGGCACTGCAAAAATCTCCTTTCCCTGCTCCAGCCCGCAGTCCACAGTAATCAGGGAACCGCTTTTCTTTCTGGCCTCTACTACGATGATTGCGTCAGACAGTCCGCTTATAATCCGGTTGCGCATGGGAAAATTTGATGCCCTGGGAGCCTGGCCCGGACTACACTCGGAAATCAGTCCTCCTGTATCTGATATGTCCATATACAGGGAAAAATGGCTTCTGGGGTAGCAGATATCAACACCACATCCCAATACCCCATAGGTATCGCCTCTCCCTTTCAGGCAGCCTCTATGTCCTGCCCCGTCAATTCCCAGGGCCATGCCGCTGACTACCTGAACACCTGCCTTTGCCAGGGCATATCCCAAAGCTTCTGCAGTTTCTCTGCCATAATGGCTGCAGTCTCTGGCTCCTATAATTGCTGCCGTGGGACGGTTCTCATCTGGAAAGCTTCCTCTCTTATATAAAACTGCCGGGCTTCCGTACAGCGGTTTCAGACGCCCGGGATATTCTGCATCTAAAAACGTGACAAGATCCATACCTTTTTCCTTGATCTTACCGTACTGCTGCCTGCATTTACTTAGCTGCTTCTTCCATTGTCCGAAGGCTTCCCTCTGGTTTCCATTCAGAAAGCCCTGGTCTTTTAAAGCTGTTTCTTCCATATTATATATTATTTTAAAGGAATGGTATCTGTCCCAAAGACGCTTTATGGTTACTGCACCTACGCCAGGGGCCTGCGACAGCCAGAAAAGATACTGCCTTTCACTTTCCAGCCACTCTGAATCCACAGGCGTCCCTTCCTTCTCCAGGCCCTTTTCCCTCATGTTTTCAAATGTCAGCTGTTCCAATACTTCTCCTCCAGACTTCGGTAGCTAATAGACTCACATAATTGCTCATGGCCGATCTGTTCCTGACCGTCTAAATCCGCAATTGTCCTGGCGACTTTCAGAATTCTGGTATAGGCCCTTGCACTTAAATTCATATTCCCATATACTCTCTGAAAGAACTGTTCGTCCTCTTTTTCCAGCCTGCAATATCTGCGGATATGCGTTTCTTTCATCTGGCTGTTAAAATGAATTCCCGTTTCTGCAAACCGGGTATTCTGAATCTTTCTGGCTTTTTCCACCCGCCTTTTAATTTCTGCAGAAGTTTCCTGAGGAATATTTCTGCGAAGTTCCTCAAAGGTGACAGGAACTGCCTCAGCACAAATATCGATCCGGTCCAAAATGGGTTTGGATATTTGCCCCAGATAATTTTTCACCTGCTGCCTGGTGCAGCGGCATCGGTTTCTGTCCGGATAACAGCCGCAGGGGCAGGGATTCATGGCAGCCACAAGCATAAACTCCGCTGGAAATTCATATCTTCCGCTGACTCTTGACAGCACTACTCTGCGGCTCTCCAAAGGCTGACGCATCATCTCAATTACATGCTTAGAAAACTCAGGAAACTCGTCCAAAAACAGCACACCTCCTGATGCCAGCGAAAGCTCTCCTGGCATAGGGTTTCTTCCTCCTCCAATCAATGCTGCTCCTGTAATCGAGTGATGAGGGCTTCTAAACGGTCTTCTGCTTAATAGCTTTCCGTTCTGCGGCAAAAGGCCGCAGATGCTGTAAACCTTTGATATTTCCAGCTGTTCCTGGCGGCTGCAGGAAGGCATAATGGTAGGCAGCCTCTCTGCAATCATACTTTTTCCTGTTCCCGCAGGACCGATAAACAGCAGATTATGGCAGCCAGCCGCTGCCACCTCCGCTGCCCGCTTCATAAGGATCTGGCCCTGTACTTCTGCATAATCCACATTGTAGGCTTCCCCTGATTCAAAATCCGTCTCCGCCATAGTTTTTTTCTGCATATGCAGATCAGGATTTTTCAAGAGTGCCCCCATTTCTTTTAAAGAGCTAATTCCGATTATTTGAATCCCTTCAATGGCCTGACCTTCCCCAACATTCTCACAAGGCAAAAAGCACTTGGCACATCCCTGAACCTTTGCCTGAAAAACCAGAGACAGAATCCCCCTTATAGGCTTTAATTCTCCGTTAAGCCCTAATTCTCCAATAAGCGCTGCATTTTCCAGTTTCCTGCTGTCCGCCATGCCATAGGCACACAGCATCCCCATGGCAATGGGAAAATCAAATCCTGTTCCGCACTTTCGGATATCCGCCGGGGATAAATTTATGGTAACTTTCCGGGGCCTGAACTGGTATCCTGAGTTTTTAAGTGCAATGCGCACCCGATCCTGGGCCTCTCTGACCTCTGAAGCCAACGCTCCCACCATGGTAACGCCCGGAAGCCCATCACCTACATCCACCTCCACAGACACTGGATATCCCTCCAGTCCATGAAGGCCAATACTATTTACTTTACTGAACACAAAAAATGCTGCCTCCTTTTTCACATCTTTCTTAAATGGAATCATGGCACAGAAACGTGCATCTTGAAATGCAAAAACTGCATTAATGAATCATAGAGATTCCGTATGGAAGAATACTGATAAATTAACTATACTGTATGAAAAAAGAAAAGGCAAGCGTTTTTTATAAAATGTTCCGCCTGCCAGTACTCCCGCTGGTTGGCCTGCATGTTTTCATAATCCGGCTGATCCGGAACCAAACTCAGTCATATATGGCCTGAACCGCAAAGGCAGATGTCCCCTCTGGCACACATAGTTTCTTCTTTCCTCTATGGCAATACTGTTGTGAAAAGTCTTCCACAGGTTAGCAAATTTTTCCTGGTCTGTACCCTGCTGAAGCTTCTGCCTCCATGTGTCATCCCAGGTCTGAACTACCATCCACCCTTCCTCCGCCTTATGGACGATCCCTTTTCTTCTGCCCTCATCATAAATAATCCAGTTTTCCCCAGACAGCCTGTCTGCAAAATGTGGAGCCATAAGAATGGTCACATCATTTTTCGGCCCTACCATACACACCAGCACCTTGCCTTTTGTCTCAGAAAACCTGGCAAATTCGATTAAAAGATGCGCCTCATTGCCTACATTGCGATCCATGCGGAAAATCTCGTACACAGCAGGTATCTGCAGCATATCCGCCACTTTGCTCCCGCAGTTTAAGGCATAGATCAGAAACCGGTAAATCCTGTCCGCCTTCTCCTCCTCCCGGCTTAAGGCAGCCCGGAATACCATCTCATATACCTGCCGGCCTGCTTTCCGTAAGATAGCAGCGATCACTTTGTCTGCCTTTTCCTGGCTTTCCTCCACGTTCCGGTACTGGGCAAACATTTTAAGGTTACCTGTATTTTCCAATTCCAAAGCTGCATTTTCATGGCCCAGCCTGCTGGTCCAGGCATCATATACCCCGCACAGAATTCCTTCCAGACTGTCTCTGCACTGAAATATCGTCATCGCTGCCTCCATTCCTTATCCCAAACATATATGCTCCAGTTTCTGTCTTTTGTCTGCTTTTGCCGCTGATCTGCACACCCCTCCGGCAAGTTTAATCCATGGCGTTTTCTCAGGCTCTTCTTTAAGACTGCCTTACGCCCATGAGTCTTACATCTGCCCGAATACCGCCGTCTGCACGTCTTCTGCTGTAGGCGGCGGTGCCAGCCACCCGTCATCAAACATGGATATCTGCCTGTAGCAGTCACTGCTGCCCATATCCCACACCTTCTTATGTTCCTCTCCCACCAGCTGGCTGGTGATAAAGCTTTGATCCATCTTTATGGAATACATCATCCGCCCTCTGCAGGTGATAAAATACACGGCCCGTTTCAGAACTACCCCCAGCTTCTTCAAATCTGCAAAGTCTAAAACTGCGCTCTTCCTGGCAGCTATAATCCGCTTTGCCGATTTAACCCCTATTCCCGGCACGCGGAGGATCGTGCTGTAATCTGCCTTGTTTATCTCCACCGGAAACAGCTCCATGTGGCGCAGCGCCCAGTCGCACTTGGGGTCCAGAAGCACATTGAAATGGGGCTGTTTCTCTGTCAGCAGCTCATCCGCCCCAAAGCCGTAAAAACGCATAAGCCAGTCCGCCTGATATAGTCTGTGTTCCCGCAGCAGAGGAGGCCCTCCTGGCAGTGCCGGAAGGCTGCTGTCATCATTGACCCTGACAAAAGCAGAGTAGAACACTCTCTTTAAGTCATAATTGCGATACAGCGCCTCAGCCACCTTGATCATCTGATAATCATTCTCCGGGGTAGCTCCCACAATCATCTGGGTACTCTGTCCGGCCGGTACAAACCTTTGCCCTCTCTTGTATGGGATTATCTCTGTCCTCTGAGTACTGATCCCCCGCTGGATCTGTCTCATGGGAGCAAGAATCCTGCTGCGGGACTTAGACGGCGCCAGGCTTTTCAAGCCCTGGGCCGTAGGAAGTTCCAAGTTGACGCTCATTCGATCCGCCAGAAGTCCCACATGTTCTATAATCACCGGGTCTGCCCCGGGAATGGCTTTTACATGGATATAGCCATTAAACCGGTACTGTACCCGAAGCTTTCGAAGGGCCTGGTAAATCAAATCCATGGTATAGTCCGGGCTATGGAGAATTCCGGAGCTTAAAAACAGTCCCTCTATATAATTCCGTCTGTAAAATTCCATGGTAAGGGTACATACTTCATCCGGTGTAAACGCTGTGCGCATTACATCATTGGAGCGGCGGTTAATACAGTAGCGGCAGTCATAAATACATTGATTGGTAAATAAAATTTTTAAAAGGGAAATGCACCTTCCGTCCGCCGCAAAGCTGTGGCAGAGTCCTGCGGACACTGCATTGCCAATCATCCCTTTTTTTCCCTTTCTGTCAACGCCGCTGGATGTGCAGGATACGTCATACTTTGCCGCATCTGACAGCACTGCCAGTTTTTCTTCCAAACTCATCTGCTCCTGAATCAGCATCCCATAATCCCCTTGTCAAACGTATGTTCTTATTCATTATATCATAAAATAATTTTTATGCAATACTTTTTTCGAACATTCGTTCTTATTTGAAGGATATATTTTCCCAATAAATGCACTGTCAAAAGGGACACGGCAAAAGCCGTGCCCCTCTATACACTGCATAAAAGCAATAGCTGGTTAGTTTTTTACACAAGCATATTCAGCATGGAAACTGTATAGTAGTTGCTCAGATTGAAAGCGCCACTTTTGGCAAAGCTGGCGAACTGCAGGAAAGAATCTGACATCTGGGACGGTTTCTTCGCTGACCCATAAGTAGAAGCAGTACTCTTGGATGCCTCTTTAATGGATTCCGCTTCAGGAGCATCGCTTCCCAGGATCTTGTCAACTGAAGAATCCAGAGTGGATGTTGCTTTCCTGCCGATACGGTCAGCCATACCGTACTGGCCGCCTATGGTTTCCTTTACAAAGTCAGAACCCTGTGTTAAGGCATCTTTTGTGCCTGTATACGTCAATTTACCGCTGTCATCTGCCTTCAGGCTGCTGTTAGAGTCAATCTGCATATTTCCTGATTTGTCAAAGGTTATGCCGTTCTGCAGCTTGCCTTCCTCGTCAACATATGCGCCTGCCCCCTTTACCAGAGCCTCTTTCAGTTTCTTCTCGTCTACCTGCAGATTGCCGTTCTTGTCAAGGCTCATGCCCAGAGTCTTTAAAGCTTTTTCTGTAGGAAGGCCTCTCTCAAGGTTCTCCAGCTGGCTGGATACGCCTGAGCCATGGTCAGTGTTCTTCTTTAA
Source organism: uncultured Hungatella sp. (assembly GCA_949879025.1). Classification (GTDB taxonomy): domain Bacteria; phylum Bacillota; class Clostridia; order Lachnospirales; family Lachnospiraceae; genus UBA3402. Next base: position 26,283 of record CATLBO010000024.1, read on the forward strand.
GTAGGATACTGTGTAGTTATACTGATCCGCAAAATCCTTAACTGCAGAAACAACATCGTTCAGGGCTTTCTCAAGTCCGTCCTTTGTTCCCTTTCCATTGACCACATCATTCCAGGCAGAATCCAATTTTGAAAAAACATTGTTCTTGCTGTCCAGCTTTAATTTGTTGGACACAGACTCCAGATCTTCCAGCGCTGTCTGATACCCCATAAGAAATGCACTGGCACTTCCTGCTGTGGTGGCACTGTTAGTCTTGCCGCTTGTACTGCCGGTCTTATCAGTGCTTTCAATTCCAAGAGTCTCTTTCAGCTTATCTGCTGCCTGAGTGGCATTATCCTTCCATGTGTTTACTCCGTTGCCACTGTAACCGTTGTAACTATAGTTGTTGTAAGTGCTGTAGTAATTTGATGAAATTCCGCCAATTGCTGACATAATTTGTCTCCTTTCCGGTATGAACTCATACCTTAATATTTTTGTGGTTTTCTGTCTGTAAAGACAGAATTCCACAATTCGTAAATACATTATATATATCGGTATCTTCGCCTAAAATATAAGGGAATGTTTGGCAAAAAGCGCCCTACTGCGCCCTGCCGCACATTCCCTCTGAATATTTCATTCATTCCAATGTGACAATACTACCCGCCCCTCAGAAAGAGTTGACGGCATGTCGATAATCCTCTGGTTTTCCGACCCTTTAAACCTAAGCATCAGATTCTTTTTCTCCTGGATGAACCTTCCGTCCACCAGAATGTCCAGCCGCCTTAAAATCTCCTCAGTAACACTGCAGTACCGCCTGCCTCCCGGACGCAGATCCTGTTCGTAAGTAAATCCTGTATAACACCAAATATCCTTTTGAGGAAACCGCTCTTTTACTTTTTTTAACAGCCCGGCCAAAACCACCTGGTTCTCTGTCTCCATAGGCTCTCCCCCTAAAAGGGTCAGGCCCTGGATAAACTCCGGCTCCATTGCTTTAAGAATCTCCTGCCGGGTTTCTTCCGTAAACGGCCGCCCGTAGCGAAAGTCCCAGGTTTCCGGCTGAAAACAGCCTGGGCAGCAGTTGGTGCAGCCGGAAACAAACAAGGTCACCCGCACCCCTGCACCATCGGCAATATCCCATTTCTTAATATTGCTGTAATACATGGCCCTGCTCCTTTGCACAATGCCCATGTCTGTTATGCAGACGCTATAAATAAGGGCATGGAAATGTCATGTTACAGATGCAGCACCCGATCCTTGATCTCCTGGGTTCTGCCCTGATTCCAGAATTGGGTTCCTATGTAGCCGCAGGTCCTTCTGGCTACATTCATCTTGTCCTGATCCCGGTTGCCGCACTGAGGGCACTCCCAAACCAGTTTTCCGTGTTCATCTTCCACGATGCGGATCTCTCCGTCAAAACCGCATACCTGGCAGTAGTCGCTTTTCGTATTCAGCTCCGCATACATAATGTTCTCATAAATATGGTTTAAAAGCGCCATAACTGCCGGAATATTACCCTGCATATCAGGCACCTCCACATAGCTGATAGCGCCGCCTGGAGACAATGCCTGGAACTTGGCCTCTATGGACAGTTTATCAAATGCATTGATCTCCTCTGTCACATGGATGTGATAACTGTTGGTAATATAATTTTTATCGGTTACCCCCTCTATGATGCCGAATCTCTTCTGAAGGCATTTTGCAAATTTATAGGTGGTAGACTCCAGAGGCGTTCCGTAAAGGGAAAAATCAATGTTTTCTTTCTCTTTCCACCTTTTGCAGGCGTCATTAAGCTTCTGCATCACTTCAAGGGCAAAAGGCATGGCTTCCGGATTAGTGTGAGACTGTCCTGTCATATAGTATACGCATTCATACAGCCCTGCATATCCCAGGGAAATGGTAGAATAACCACCATACAAAAGCTTGTCTATGGTCTCTCCTTTTTTCAGCCTGGCCAATGCGCCATTCTGCCAAAGTATAGGCGCCACATCGGATAATGTCCCCTTCAGCCGTTTGTGGCGGCACATAAGGGCCCTGTAGCACAGTTCCAGCCGCTCGTCCAGAATCTCCCAGAATTTTTCCATGTCTTTTCCGGAAGACAAAGCTACATCAGGAAGGCTGATGGTCACCACGCCCTGGTTAAATCTGCCGTAATACTTGCCTTTTCCCGTCTCCGGATCTACATAAGGAGTGAGAAAGCTGCGGCAGCCCATACAGGTGTAGCAGTGTCCCTGGCCGTTTTTGTCCACTTTGTTCTGCATCATAATCTTTTCGGAAATGTAATCCGGCACCATCCGTTTCGACGTACATCTGGCCGCCAGCTCCGTCAGGTAGTAGTATGGGCTGTCTGGGCGGATGTTATCCTCCTCCAGCACGTAAATAAGTTTTGGAAACGCAGGAGTGATCCACTGTCCTTTCTCGTTTTTCACTCCCTGTATCCTCTGGCGCAGAGTCTCCTCAATGATCATGGCCAGATCATGTTTCAGCCTGTGGTTGTCACCTGCCTCGTTAAGGTACATGAACACCGTCAGGAAAGGCGCCTGGCCGTTGGTGGTCATCAGGGTAATGACCTGGTACTGAATGGTCTGAATGCCCTTTTTCACCTCATCCTTAAGACGCTTCTCCACAATGGCTTCCATCTGCTCCTTAGTGCCTTCACATCCCAGTTCCCTAAGTTCGTCCCTCACTTCCAACACGATCTTCTGCCGGCTCACATCCACAAAGGGCGCCAGGTGGGTAAGGGAAATGCTCTGGCCGCCATATTGGGAGGACGCTACCTGGGCAATAATCTGGGTAGCGATGTTGCAGGCCGTGGAAAAGCTGTGGGGCTTTTCAATCAGAGTGTCGCTTATGACTGTCCCGTTCTGCAGCATATCATCCAGATTAATCAGATCACAGTTGTGCATATGCTGGGCAAAGTAATCTGCATCATGGAAATGGATGATTCCTTCCTCATGGGCCTGAACCACTTCCTGGGGAAGCAGAAGACGGTTGGTAATATCCTTGCTGACCGCACCAGCCATATAATCCCTCTGAACACTGTTAACCACCGGGTTCTTGTTGGAGTTCTCCTGGAGCACTTCCTCATTGCTGCACTCAATCAGACTTAAGATCTGCTGGTCCGTACTGTTGGCCTTGCGGACCAGTTGCCTTTTATATCGGTATGTGATATAATGGTTGGCGACTTTGTATGCATCATGGCGCATGATCTCTTCTTCCACCATGTCCTGGATCTCTTCCACCCCTGCCGCCCTGTTTAGCTCCTGGCATTTTGCAGTTACTGCCTGGACGATTTTTGCAATCTGGGTCTTTGTCAGATGTTCTTCCTCTTTGACCGTATCATTGGCTTTCTCCACCGCACTCTGGATTTTTTCTGCCTCAAAGCAAACTTCCTTACCACTTCTTTTTATGATGTTCATAGCCTTGCACTCCATATCTTGTATTATTCATGGTTCTGTAGACACTACATCTAGTATTATATACCATAATCCGAAAAATACAAGAGGGAAGTTTCACAAAATTTCCCTTCGGATATCTGCTTTCTAAAGTACTGCCAGATTCTTCCATTTTCCGCTTCTGTACCTTCCTGCAAAGCAGATTACCCTTGCAATCCAGTCTGCAACCATGGCGATCCATACGCCCACAGCGCCAAGTCCCATGCCTACGCCGATAACGTAGCTGAGTCCGATGCGGAACACGATCATGGAAGTAATGGAAACTATCATGGGGAATTTTACGTCATTGGCTGCCCTCAGCACATTGGGGAGAGTAAAGGATGCAGGCCATAAAAGGATTCCCATGCCGTCATGGATCAGAACCAGGACGGCTGCCAGCTGCAGCGTCTCCTTTGACAGCCCATACAGCCCGAGAGTCAAAGGAAGGCTTGCCAAAACCAATCCGCAGCAGATTCCGTTAATCAGGTAAGTAAGCTTCATCATTTTTTTCACATAATAATCTGCCTGCCCATAATCCCCTGCCCCCACGCACCTGCCTACGATGGTGATCATGGCAAGGTTCATGGCCTGTCCTGCCAGCACTCCCATGCTGTCCAGGTTATTGGCCACCGCATTGGCTGCAATCTGGGTTGTTCCGAAAGTAGCGATAATGCTGACTACCAGAATTCGGCCCAGCTGGAAAATGCTGTTTTCCACCCCGCCCGGAATGCCGATGTGCAGGATCTTTTTGATCATGATTCCGTTCCAGGAGAAGAGGCGGCTGCTTATGGAGATGGTAAGTTTTTTGTCACACAGGCGGATGAACAAGATTACACAGGCAACCATACGGGCGATAAGAGAAGCAAGGGCGGCTCCTGCCACACCCCATTTCATGCCAAAAATAAAAAGGGCATTGCCTGCCACGTTAATAAGATTCATGATAATGGACACCTGCATGGATATCTCCGAATTTCCCATGGATCGGAACAGGGCCGCACAAGAATTATAAACCGCCAAAAACGGATACGACAGCGCAGACAGCACCAGGTAGATCAAGGCATTTCTCATAACGTCCGGCTCAACCCCCTGATACAGCACACCCAAAAGCCCTCTTCTGAACACCACGCACAGAGTCATAATCCCTATAGCAATGATTCCTGTAATCAGCACCAGCTGATTTGCCGACTCCCTGGCTTTTTGTCTGTCCTCATGCCCCAGATATTGGGAGGCTACCACTGCGCCTCCCGTAGAAACGGCGGCAAAGACATTAATTATAAGATTATTGATCATGTCTACCAGAGATACTCCGGATGTAGCTGCCTCCCCGGCGCTGGAAACCATCATAGTATCTGCCATGCCCACTGTAACTGCCAGAATCTGTTCCACGATCAGTGGGGCAATAAGACGCATTAAGTCCTGATTGGTAAACAAATACTTCCTTTTCTGCTCCATAATTCTTCGCTTCTTTCTCCAACATTAACTTAAATTTTTCAGATACCATAAAAGGGTACTCTTTTTAGCGCTGCTTGTCAATGGTTTTCTCCCTTTACTCTCTTTACTCCGTTCCTGTCTCACTCTTCATCAATCCTAGAAACCCCGATCGTCACCTCCTCCAGCACATCCAGCAGAACCTTCACCGTATCCAGGGAAGTAAGCATGGTAACATTGTTCTGACTTGCACATCTCCGAATAGCAACCCCGTCTTCATAATGCACCCCTGACAGAATCGCTCTGGTATTGATCACATAGCTGACGTACCCTGCCCGGATAGAATCCAGTATCTCCTGGCTCCCTTCGCTGGGTTTCCTCCGAATCCTGGTTCGGATGCCTTGCTCTTTCAGAAAATCAGCCGTTCCCACAGAGGCCTCGATATTAAATCCCATTTCGTAGAACCGTCTGATTAGAGGCAGCGCCTCCTCCTTATCCTCATCCGCCAAGGTTACCATTACCGTGCCATAATTCTGCAGACGGATGCCGGAAGCAGCCATAGCCTTATACATGGCCCGGTGCAGCTTCTTATCGTACCCTATAGCCTCTCCCGTAGACTTCATCTCCGGCGACAAATAGGCATCCATGCCGTTAAGTTTGGAAAATGAGAATGCCGGGACTTTTACATAATACCGTTCCTTTTCCCTTGGATACAGTTCCTCAATCCCCTGCTGTTTCAGGCTTTTTCCCAGCATTGCCCAAACAGCCATGTCTGGAAGGCTATACCCGGTTGCCTTAGATAAAAAGGGTACAGTTCTGGAGGATCGGGGGTTTACTTCTATGATATATACATGGTCTTCCTTATCCACAATAAACTGGATATTAAACAGCCCCACAATGCCAATGCCAAGCCCAAGCCTTCTGGTATAATCTAAAATAACCTTCTTTACATTCCGGGAAATACTGAAGCAAGGGTACACGCTGATCGAATCTCCAGAGTGGATTCCGGTCCTTTCTACCAGTTCCATAATGCCTGGAACAAAAACCTGGCTTCCGTCACAGACAGCATCCACTTCTATTTCCCGGCCCCGAATATATTTGTCCACCAGAACCGGTTTATCCTCATTTACCTCAACTGCATGTTTCAGGTAATGGCGCAGGTGTTCCTCTTTAGCTACAATCTCCATAGCCCTTCCCCCCAGCACAAAGCTTGGACGCACCAGAACCGGATATCCGATATCTTCTGCAGCCCTGACGCCCTCTTCAATGGTTGTCACTGCCTTTCCCTCTGGCTGTGCGATTCCCAGGGATGCCAACAGCTTCTCAAATGCGTCTCTGTTTTCTGCCCGTTCAATGGCCCCACAGTCTGTGCCGATGATTTTCACGCCCCGGCTGCTTAAGGAATCTGCCAAGTTAATTGCTGTCTGGCCTCCCAAGGTAGCAATCACTCCTTCCGGCTGCTCCAGTTCAATGACATTAAGCACGTCCTCAGAACACAGAGGCTCAAAATACAGCTTATCCGAACACGTATAGTCTGTGGAAACAGTTTCCGGGTTATTATTTATAATAATAGCCTCGTATCCTGCCTGCCTAATCGTCTTCACCGCATGAACCGTAGAATAATCAAACTCCACTCCCTGGCCGATCCGAATAGGCCCGGAACCCAGCACCACGATTTTCTTTTGGTCGGAAACCGTTGATTCGTTTTCCTCCTCATAAGTGGAGTAGAAATAAGGCACGTAACTGTCAAATTCCGATGCACATGTATCGATCATCTTGTATACTGGAAAAATCCCCCACTGTCTTCTCATGGCAAAAACCTCTTCCTCTGCCATGTTCCATAGCCAAGCAATCTCTCTGTCAGAGAATCCCATTTTCTTTCCATGCCAAAGAAGCTTTCTGTCTCCTGGTTTTCCCTTCAATTCCTTTTCCGCATCTACAATGTTTTTCAGTTTGTTAATAAAAAACGGATCGATCTTTGTTGCATTGCTAATCACAGGCACATGGCACTCCATTCGCAACAGCTGCCCTATGGCATAGATTCGGTCATCTGTTCCTGTTTTTATATAGGAAAGAAGTTCTTCCTCAGCCATATGGCTGAACTTAGGGCTGTATAGATGAAACATGCCTGTTTCCAAAGATCGGATGGCTTTCAGAAGGCTTTCCTCCATGGTTCTTCCTATGCTCATGGCCTCACCTGTAGCCTTCATCTGAGTACCCAGACAATTGTCGGCATCAGAAAATTTGTCAAAGGGAAATCTGGGCATCTTCGTCACCACATAATCCAGGGCCGGCTCAAATGCTGCCGACGTATTGGCAATGCGGATTTCTTCTAAAGTCATACCCACTCCGATTTTAGCAGAGACACGTGCAATGGGATAGCCGCTGGCCTTAGATGCAAGGGCAGATGAACGGGAAACTCTGGGATTCACTTCAATAAGATAATACTGAAACGATCCTGGATCCAGCGCAAACTGCACATTGCATCCCCCTTCAATCTCCAAAGCCCGGATGATCTTTAAAGCGCTGTCCCTCAGCATCTGATACTCTTTGTTTGTCAGAGTCTGAGACGGGCATACCACAATGGAATCTCCCGTATGAATTCCCACAGGATCAAGATTTTCCATGTTGCAAATAGTAATGGCTGTGTCGTTTTTATCCCGCATTACCTCATACTCAATTTCTTTGTACCCTTTAATGCTTTTCTCAATAAGAACCTGATGGACCGGTGACAGGGACAAGGCATTCTTCATCAGAGATCTCAGTTCCTCCCCATTGTCTGCAAAGCCTCCGCCGGTTCCTCCCAGAGTAAAAGCAGGGCGCAAAACCACCGGATAACCGATTCTCTCTGCCGTCCTCTCTGCCTCCTCCATAGAGTCGGCAATCTCAGATGGCAGCACCGGCTCCCCAAGGCTTTCGCACAGCTCTTTAAACAATTCCCTGTCCTCCGCACGCTCAATACTGCTGCTTTTCGTTCCCAGAAGCTCCACCCGGCACTCCTTTAAGACACCTTTCTTTTCCAGCTGCACGGCAAGGTTCAGTCCCGTCTGGCCTCCGATGCCTGGAAGGATGGCATCGGGCCGCTCATACCTCACGATTTTGGCAATATATTCCAGCGTCAGCGGTTCCATATATACCTTATCCGCAACAGAGGTATCTGTCATAATGGTAGCCGGGTTGGAATTGCACAAAATTACCTCATACTCCTCTTCCTTCAGCGCCAGACAGGCCTGAGTGCCGGCATAGTCAAACTCCGCCGCCTGTCCGATAACAATGGGGCCGGAGCCGATGACAAGTACTTTATGTATGTCCGTTCTCTTAGGCATAATCTCCCTCCTCCATCATGTTGAAAAACTGTTGAAACAAATATGTGCTGTCCTGGGGGCCAGGTGCGCTTTCCGGGTGGTACTGAACGCTGAATACCCTGTCCCTATGGCATTTCACGCCTTCAACCGTCCCGTCCAGCAGGTTTAAGTGAGTAGGCACAAGCCCTGTCCCTGCCAGGCTGTCCATGTCCACAGCAAAGGAATGATTTTGGGAAGTAATCTCTATCTTTCCCGTTTCCAGGTTCTTTACCGGATGGTTGCCGCCTCGATGACCGAACTTCAGCTTGTAAGTTTTTGCCCCATATGCAAGGGAAATAATCTGGTGTCCCAGGCAGATGCCGAAAACAGGATATCGTCCCAGCACTGCTTTTACGGTTCTCACAGTCTCCGGCACGCTTTCAGGATTGCCTGGGCCGTTGGAAATAAAAATACCGTCCGGATGCAGCTGTTCCAGATCCTTTGCAGAAATATTCCAGGGAACTACAGTCACTTTGCACCCCAGCCTGTTTAAATGTTTTACAATCCCCTTCTTTATTCCGCAGTCAATCGCCACAACATGATACCTTTCCCTGTCTCCATGGAAAACCTGAATTTCCCTGCGGCTGACTCTGGAAACCTGATCTGTCCGCATCCTATAGCCTTCCAATATCTTCAGCCCTTTTAGCGGTGAGGTGGATGCATCTGTAATAAAAGCCTTTCTGCTTCCCAGATCCCGTATGGATCTGCTTAGCTTTCTTGTGTCAATGCCATACACCCCTGGAATATGATACCTTTTCATCACCTGGCCCAAAGAAATCGTACTTCTAAAGTTTGAAGGCCTGTCATTGTACTCCCGCACAATCAATGCCCCCATAGAAGGCTGTGCCGACTCATAATCATCATCCGCCATACCATAATTGCCTATAAGCGGATAGGTCATTACTACTGCCTGATCTGTATAGGAAGGGTCAGAAAGAATCTCCTGATAACCCACCATGGATGTTTGAAACACAATCTCACAGATCCGCTCCCCTTCATCTCCAAAGCCATATCCGTAATACTCCTGCCCATCTTCCAAAATAATCTTCTTATTAAATTCCGCCCCCATGACCCCTCCTCATTTCCTCATAAAATATGGTTTTGCAGTAATGCAGCAATGTTTTCTCTCAGGCAAATCCTGCTTTTTCCTGTGTTCTTCATTATCGTATCTCTGACAGCTTCCTCTCAAACCTGTCCTTCCTGGTATCTGCTAAAACCGCTGTAGGGTACTTCCCGTCAAAACATGCACTACAGTATCCCAGGCCTTCTGTCAGCACTCCCAGCTGATCTGCCGGCAGATATCCCAGGCTGTCTGCCCCAATAATCTCTGCTGTTTCCTCCACTGTATGATGACATGCGATCAAATGCTCTCTGGAATCAACGTCTGTCCCATAGTAACACGGATGGAGAAACGGCGGAGACGATATACGCATATGTATTTCCTTTGCTCCTGCATCCCTAAGCAACTTCACTATCCGCCCGCTGGTAGTCCCTCTGATAATAGAGTCATCAATAAGAACCACTCGTTTTCCCCGGACATTTTCCTCAATAGCCGCCAGCTTGATCCTAACCTGATCCAACCTGGCGCTTTGCCCAGGCGAAATAAATGTCCTTCCAATATATTTGTTCTTTATAAGCCCCATGCTGTAAGGTATCCCTGATTCTGAAGAAAATCCCAAAGCCGCATCCAGCCCCGAATCCGGCACCCCCACAACAATATCCGCATCTGCAGGATGTGCCTTTGCCAAAATCTTCCCGGCACGGTTCCTGGCAGTATGAACTGACACTCCGTCAATTACAGAATCCGGTCTTGCAAAATAAATATACTCAAACACACACAGCTTTTTCTTTCTTGTTTTGCAGTGCTCCTTGCGGGAAACCTCTCCTTTCGGCCCAAATACCAGAATCTCGCCTGGCTCCACGTCCCGCACAAAAGAAGCCCCGATGGCTGTTAACCCGCAGCTTTCCGAGGCTACCGCCCAGGTTCCGTCCGGCATTCTCCCGCAGCACAAAGGGCGGAAACCATATGGATCTCTGGCACAAATCAATTTCTGGGAAGACATAAGAACAAGAGAGTATGCGCCGTCCAGCCGATTCATAGCCTGGCTTACAGCGTCCTCAATAGAAGGAGCCTTTAACCGCTCCTGAGTAATTATGTAGGCAATGGTTTCTGTATCGCTGGTAGTATGGAAAATAGCCCCTGCCAATTCCAGGGCATTGCGCAATTCCATCGCATTGCTTAGATTTCCGTTATGGGCAAGGGCCATTTTCCCCTTCTGGTGATTTACCTCAATAGGCTGGCAGTTGTTCCTGTTGGTGCTTCCTGTAGTCCCATAACGCACATGTCCCACAGCCATGCTTCCCTTTGGAAGCCTGGAGAGAATATCCTGGGAAAACACCTCCCCTACCAGTCCCAGATCCTTATAAGAAGAAAACACTCCATCATCATTTACCACAATGCCGCAGCTCTCCTGCCCTCTGTGCTGCAGAGCATACAGGCCATAATATACAAGTTCCGCCACATCAGCCGTCTGGGGACTAATAATGCCGAACACTCCACATTCTTCACGCAAACTCATAACGTCCCTCCGCAGGAATAATCTTTAGCTGCCTGGATAAACCCTCCAAAAAGGGGATGGACATGGTTGGGCCGGCTTTTAAACTCAGGATGGTACTGCACTCCCACATAGAACGGCCGGTCAGAAAGTTCTATTGTTTCCACCAGCCTG
>CATLBO010000025.1 GCA_949879025.1 uncultured Hungatella sp.
ATGCAGCTTACAGAGAGCAATAAATTCATCAGGGATAAATTGGTAGAATTGCACAATAAAATGTTTTATATTTTATTATAATATTACAAAAATAGAATTTTTCCAAGAAAACGCTTGACATTTCTTGGCATATTGGTTATATTTGCATCACAAGTAAAACAGTTTACCAAACAACAAAAAGGAGAAAGTGTATGGTAGGAATTGTAATTACAGGACATGGCCATTTTCCAAGCGGGATATTAAGCGCAGTGGAGCTGGTGGCTGGCAAGCCTGATCAGGTCATTGGAGTGGATTTTGAGGCTGGACACAGTGCCCATGCCTTGAAAGAGGCCATAATGGCTGCCGTGGAAGCGCTGGGTGGAGATGAGATCTTGATTCTGGCAGATTTGGTGGGAGGGACACCTTTTAATATGGCGGCGGCAGTAAAGCAGGAGCTGACGAGCCGGAATATCCGCCTCCTTGCTGGTACAAATATGCCGGCAGCAATAGAAGCGGTATTTTCGCGAGTCAATGCCGGGCTGGATGAGTTGACAGAGCTGGCAGCGGCTGCAGGATCAAGGGGCGTTGTGGATTTTGAACATTTGGGTCAGGACAAAGAACAGCTGCGGTTTGAGGACGGTATATGATTAGGTAAAATAGCTATGAAACCATACAGAGATGGGAGATAAATGATGAGAAAGACCATTAAGGAAGAACCGATTCATTACAGCAAAAAATATTTGGAGACCCCCCTCCTTACCAGGGAGGAGACAGAGACGGCGATTCATAAAGTGGTGGAGCAGGCCAGAGTGAACATAGACTATTTCGGAAACCAGTTTCCGTCTCCAGCTGCCAGGGGGCAGGTTTATGAGCGAATAGACAATGTTGAATGGACCAACGGATTCTGGACAGGACTGCTTTGGCTCTGTTATGAGTACAGCGGGGACTGGATTTTTCGGCAGAAGGCAGAAGAACATGTGGATTCCTTTTTGCATCGAGTGGAAAACCGGATAGAACTGGATCACCACGACTTAGGATTCCTCTATTCTCCTTCCTGCGTAGCCGGCTACAAACTGACAGGCTCCAAGCGGGCTAAGCAGGCAGGGATTCTGGCAGCGGATAAGCTGATGGAACGGTTTCAGGAAAGGGACGGATTTTTCCAGGCCTGGGGAGAACTTGGGGCAAAGGACAATTACCGACTGATCATTGACTGCCTGATGAATATTCCTTTGCTTTACTGGGCTGCCGGTGTGACGGGCCAGGAAAGATACCGGACGGCCGCCAAACGCCATTATGAAAAATCCTGCGATTATGTGATTCGGGAGGATGCATCGGCTTTCCATACCTTCTACTTTGATCCGGAAACAGGAGAGCCTGTAAAAGGCGTGACGCATCAGGGCTACAGCAATGACTCCGCATGGGCCAGAGGACAGGCATGGGGAATATACGGAATCCCGCTGAACTACCGGGAAGATCACAGCCCTGATTCAGTCAGGCTGTTTAAAGCAATGACCAATTATTTCTTAAACCGGCTTCCGGATGACGATGTGTGCTACTGGGATCTGATATTCGGTGACGGTTCCGGCCAGCCCAGAGACTCGTCAGCAGCGGCGGCAGCAGTCTGCGGCATATGTGAGATGGAAAAATACCTGCCGGAAACAGATGGAGATAAACCGGTTTACCGTCATGGGATGCATAGGATTCTCCGATCGCTTATAAACAATTATGCAGGCAGCCAGATCAGGCCAGGCAGCCCGGTTCTCTGTCACGGCGTATATTCCTGGCATTCCGGTAAAGGGGTGGATGAGGGAAATATCTGGGGAGACTATTACTATATGGAAGCATTGATGCGTTTTTACAAAGACTGGAATCCATATTGGTAAAAAAGCCTCATTATAAATGACGGCCTGAATAAAACAGCCTGCAGCATCAGGCTGGAAGAGATTTTGATAGCGCAGTTACATTATTTAAAAACAGGAGGAGTAACGATGGTACCTAATATTGTAGCTTTTCGCATTGATGAACGCCTGATTCACGGACAGGGACAGTTGTGGATCAAGGCATTGGGGGTGAACACGGTGATTGTGGCCAACGATTCTGCCAGTGAAGACCCTATGCAGCAGACTCTGATGAAAGCGGTGGTGTCAAAGTCCGTTGCCATGCGGTTCTTTTCCGTGCAGCATACATGCGACGTGATTATGAAGGCTTCGCCGAAACAGTCCATTTTCATTGTGTGCAAAACGGCTGAGGATGCCCTGAAACTGGTGGCAGGAGGAGTTCCGGTAAAAGAGATTAATGTGGGGAACATTCACCGTGGGCCCGGCAAAGTGGAAATCAGCAAGTATATTGCCCTGGGCCCGGAGGATAAGGCGGCGTTAAAAGAACTTCGGGATAAGCACGGAATTACATTCAATACCAGAGCCACTGCTTCCGGCGATGACGGGGCGGCAAAGGTGGACTTAAACAAATATCTTGATTAATTGATAAAGGAGGAAACAGTTGTGACAATCAGTTTATTTCAATGTGTGTTAATTGGCCTTTGGAGCGGATTTTGTCTGGCTGGGATGCTGTTTGGCATTTATACCAACCGATGCCTGGTTATGGCGGCCGGGGTGGGCCTCATTTTGGGAGATCTTCCGACAGGACTGGCCATGGGAGCGGTGGGCGAGCTGGCTTTTATGGGATTTGGAGTATCCCAGGGAGGTTCAGTGCCGCCAAACCCTATGGGGCCTGGGATTGTGGGGACTATAATTGCGATTACCATGAAAGATTCAGGAATTGACGTGGGATCGGCCCTGGCCTTGTCCTTCCCCTTTGCCGTGGCGTTCCAGTTTGTGATTACGGCGACTTATACTTTTGCCACTACTCTTACAGAGACGGCGTATAAGGCGCTGGACAGAAAGGATTTTAAAGGCTTCCGCCTGGCGGCCAATGCTACCATATGGGTGTTTGCAGCAGTAGGATTTCTCATCGGGTTTGGAGGAGCGTTCAGCTCTGAGGGCCTGCAGAAGCTGATTTCCTTTATTCCCGGCTGGCTCAGCACAGGTCTCGGGGTGTCAGGGAAGATGCTTCCGGCTATTGGATTCGCCATGATTTTAAATGTAATGGCAAAGAGAGAGCTGATTCCTTTTGTGCTCCTTGGATACATTGCCATTGCTTACTTGAACCTTCCGGTTATGGGAGTTGCAGTACTTGGAACGGCTGTTGCGCTGATGGTGTTTTTCCATGCAGGCAGGGGCGGAGACAGTTTTGTTGAAGAAGTGGAGGTAGAATTTGAAGATGGTATCTAACAAATTACAAAAAAACGATTATATTAAAACAAGCCTCAGGGCGTATTTCCTGCAGAATGGATTTAATTACGGAAACTATCAGGGCCTTGGCTATGCCAACATGCTTTTCCCGGCTCTGCGCAAAATGTATAAGGATGATGACGATCAGCTTCAGGCGGCGCTGAAGGAGAACCTTGAATTTTTTAATACGAATCTCCATTTCGTTCCTTTCATTACCAGCCTCCATCTGGTTATGCTGGAAAATAATACTCCAGCCAAAGAGATCCGCAGCATTAAGATGGCCTTAATGGGGCCGCTGGCAGGTATCGGAGATTCCCTGGCCCAGTTCTGCCTGGCTCCCCTGTTTGCAACTATCGGCGCCTCTCTGGCCCAGGACGGCATGATTATGGGACCCGTTCTGTTTTTTGTGGCCATGAATGCGATTTTGCTGGCAGTAAAAGTGCTGACAGGCCTTTGGGGATATAAGCTGGGCACCAATATAATTGCCAGCTTAAGTGAAAAGATGGAGATAATTTCCAATATTGCCAGCATGATTGGCGTTACCGTAATTTCCGGTTTGGCTGTAAACTTTGTAAAGATTACAACGCCCATACGGTATGTGGCAAACATGCCGGATAACCAGCAGAAAATTGTGGCCATTCAGGATATGGTAGATGCCATTGCGCCGAAACTTCTCCCTGTTTTATTTACTGGACTGATTTTCTACCTGATTAAGGTAAAGAAGTGGAGCACATACAAACTGGTGATTTTAACCATTGTTCTTGGCATTGCATTATCAGTTCTCCAGTTGATTGCGTAGTGAAGGAAAATAGATACAATGGAACGTTTTGAGCAGTTAAAGAAAATACTGGAATACCGTTTTGACTGTTTCGGGTTCCGGGAGACTTCAGATTATATAGAAGCATATTGCCCCCAGGAAAAAAAGGAGCTTCTTGACCGGGCAGAGATTCTGCAGAAACAGACATTTTACTTTCGGGACAGGTGGGATATGGAACCCTGTCCCACTCCCTTTTTTGTGACACTGGATAACTGGACCACAAGCCCTAACGGTGACCCGGAGTGGGTCTATATGCTGAACCGCCACGATTTTCTGTGCAGGCTGTGGCAGGCTTATATCATGACAGGAAAGAAAGCCTATGTGGACAAATTGCTGTGGTATCTCTGGAACTGGATGGAAAAAAATCCCATTACCCTAACAGGCACAGAAGCTACCCGACCCATTGACACAGGAATCCGCTGCATGAATTGGTGCGCTTTGTGTCTGGATTTAATTGGCGGAGGATTTCTGGGATCGGCAGAGACAGAAATCCTTCTGGAAAATATGGGCCGGCAACTGGAAAATCTGCAAAAACGGTATATAGGGAAGTATACATTAAGCAACTGGGGCGTGCTTCAGACAACTGCAGTCTGTGCCTGTTTTCTGTGGTTTCGGGACTTTTTTGCGGAAAGCGGGCTGGAGGAGTGGGCATGGGCAAAATTAAGGGAACAGCTGGAACTTCAGATTCTGGAAGACGGTTCCCATTGGGAGCAATCGGCAATGTACCATGTGGAAGTGCTTAACGCCTGTACCAGGCTGCTGGCCTACATATGGCAGGCTGAGAAGACAGGGATTTGCCTGAATGAAAGTGCAAGATGTGCGGCAGGAAATTTGGGCCAAAAAGAAGACGGGGCCTGTGCCGGGTGGCTTGTGAAAATCGTCCTGAAAATGAGCCGCCATGTGCTTTACAGTTCTGCTCCCGATTTTATGCAGCTGCCTCAGGGGGACAGCGATATTACAGACATAAGGGATGTGATGGCCAGGGCGGCAGTGATCTCTGCGCTGTTTCCGGTTTTTAAGAAAGAGGAAGCAGGGGAGCAAGGCATATACCGATACGCAGCGGGAAAGCATCTGGATATGGACAGCGCATGGCTGTTTGGCATCTGGGGAATAAAGCGCTATGAAAGGCTGGAGCCAAAAGCCCCGCACATACTCAGCTGGTTCTGCCAGGACAGCGGAAATCTGTATCTTCGGAACTGCTGGGAGAGAAACGGAAATTTTACATGGATGGCAAACGGAAGCCTGGGCAGTAGCCATGGCCATGGAAATCAGACGCAGATATGCCTTTATTATCATGGACAGCCTTTTCTCATAGACAGCGGGCGGTACTCTTACAGGGAAGATGAACCTTTGCGGTGCAGGCTGAAAAGCCCTCAGGCTCATAATGTGTGTGTCATAGACGGGCAGTCCGGCGGGGAGCCGGATGGTTCCTGGACCTATGCCAGCTTTGGAGAAAACCTGAAGAATTATTTCCGGGAGCAGGAGGATGTCCACTATATGGAAATGCCTGTTCATGGGACATTAAAGGATAAAACGCCTTATGTGATTGTGCGCCGGGTGATGGTAATTGATGCAGGGATCTGGCTCTCTGTGCAGGACGTTATCTGTGCAGGAAAACATCAGATTCGGGAGTACTTTCATCTGGATACCCAGGTTAGGGCGGAGAGGACAAAGGAGGGGATACGCCTGAAAAGCAAAGAGGCCTGCCTTCATGCAGTTTCGCCGGAACCATTTCAGATTGAGCGGACAGTGGTATCAGGACGATATAATGAAAAGTCGGAGACGCTTATGCTGGTAAAGGAGTGCATGATGGAGGACAGGCTGACGTTTTCCACGATTTTTTTGGCAGAGGGAATCAGGGCAGAGCCTGCCCAGGTGTTTGTATATGACGGGGAAAAGCCGGTATCCAGCCAGACTGTAACAGGGTGGGACATCTGCACAAAACAGGGAGAGAAGCGGACGCTGCTGGTGTGGAACAGAGAAACCTTTCAGGGAGGAAAAATGTACCTCTGCCATGGGGTGCCGGTTTACGGAAAGGCTATGGTGCTGAAGGAGGAAAAGGGCCGCTATACCAGAATCCGGCTGAAAAGTTAAGAAACGGGTTCCTTGCCCAGGAAAACTATGCTATACTAAACTGTGTTTGAAAAGTGCTTCCTGGCCCAGAAAGGCTCTGGAACATCATGCGGAGGTTGCAATGAAGAAGCTGACAATTAATGAGATCGCAGAGAAGGCAGGGGTGTCCAAGACCACGGTTTCCTTTTATCTGAATGGAAAGACAAATAAGATGTCAGAAGAAACAAAGCAGCGGATACAGCAGATTATTGACGAAACAGGATATGAACCCAGCGCCGCTGCCCGTGCCATGAAGGCCAAAAGCAGCGCAATGCTGGGGGTGATTCTGGATGATGTGTCAAAGCCTTTTGAAGCCCAGGCATTAAAAGGGATAGAGGAGACAGCCAGGGCTTCCGGCTACCAGATCCTGATTGGCAACAGTGATCTGAATTTTAACACTGAAAAAGAATATATTGAACAGATGGTAAGATGCGGGGCGGAAGGCTTTATTATCCAGTCTACGTATCGTTTCGGCATGCTGGCGGCTTCCCTGGAAAAGAAGAGGAAACCCTTAGTCTATCTGGGAACCCGGCCTTATGATGTGAAAGGGCGCTATGTAAAAAGCAATCATTATGAATGTGTCTACCAGATGGTAACAGGATGCATTGCAAAAGGATATGATGCCTTTGTAATGGTGGCCGGAGATGCATCTGACATAAGCGCCGGGTTTGAAAAGACCCGGGGATATAAGGATGCCCTGCAGGACGCAGGGCTTGAAGGCAGCAGCTGTTATTTTACGGAGCAAGTGCGCTCCGGCGATGTTTTTGAACAGCTGAAGCTGCTGGTGGATTTGACAAAAAAGACCTTGATCTATGTGGCGGAGCCGGAACTTCTTCCGGTAGTATACCAGGCGATCCGCAATTATCCGGATTACCAGAAGCTGTTTCCGGATACTCTGGGACTTATTGGCTTTGACATGACCGGCTGGACAAGGCTGACCACCCCGGCCATATCTGCCATCCTGGAACCTGCCTGCCAGGAAGGCGTCCGAGCCGCTAAAGAACTTCTGGAGCTTTTGGAAGGTAAGCGGAAAGAGGGGGAAGTTGTGTTTAAAAATGTGGTAAAATGGAGGGAAACTACCCTTTAACTCCTTATAATGGTATCAATGAAAGCTGCATGCAGATGATGGCAGAAAATATAACCATTTGCTTCCAACACCAAAAAGGAGTAAAAGCAAATTATGGACAGACATAAAATCTTGTTAATCGAGGATGATCCGGAAATCAGCGAAATGCTGGCAAACTACCTGACATTGGAAAATTACCAGGTTGCCTGCGCTTTTGACGGGCAGGAGGGCTGCCGTCTGTTTGACAGCAGCCCTTTCAGTCTGGTTCTGCTGGATTTGATGATACCTAAAATCAGCGGGATGGATGTTATGCAGCATATCAGAAAGGGAAGCGTAGTTCCAGTCATCATCATATCAGCAAAAGACACAGAGGCGGATAAAACCCTGGGACTGGGGCTGGGGGCTGACGACTACATAACAAAGCCCTTTTCCGTGGCTGAGGTGCTGGCCCGCATAAAAGCCAATATAAGGAGAACGACCCTGTATGACAGCAGATCTATTGCCGTTCCTGCCGTGCTGACTGCCAGGGATTTAACTGTGAACCTGTCTGACTATACGGTTGTCAAAAAAGGAAAAAGCATTGAACTGACTGCCAAAGAATTTGATATCTTAAAGTTGCTTCTACAAAATCCTAAAAAGGTATATACAAAGGAGCAAATCTATTCCATTGTGTGGAAGGACGCTTACTGCGGAGATGAAAACGCCGTAAATGTACATATCAGCAGACTGCGCAGCAAGATTGAGGACAATTCCCGCAGCCCCTGCTACATACTTACGGTCTGGGGCATAGGATATAAGCTGGGGGATGTGCTGTGAATGGACAGGCAGTTATATATGTTCTCCTGCTTTTGATTGTGCTTTTGGCAGGCATTATTCTGTATCAGCGGTTTGTTTTTTATACCAGCATACAGGCAGCCTTAAGTGAAATCAGCAGAAAGCTGAAAGAGTTAGGGGATACAGACAGGGATGAGGGGATCATGGTCTTTACTGAAAATAAAGAGGTCATGGAGGTGGCGGCGCAAATAAACCGTATGCTGGAAAAGCATTTGAAAGCAAAGGCTGATTACCGCCGTTTTGAGATTGCCTATAAAAAGATGCTTTCCAATATTTCACACGATATAAAAACCCCTATGACCGTTATTCTGGGATATCTGGAGATTCTGAGTATCAACAGGAAGCAGCCGGCAGGAGAGAAGGGCATAAGTGAAGAAGGGACAGAGGAGATGCTGGGGAAAATCCATCAGAAGGCAGAGCAGGTTATGGAGCTGATAAATCAGTTTTTTACGCTGGCAAAATTGGAGTCCGGGGATATGGACATAGAGATTTCCAAAATCGACATGTGTGAGCTTTGCCGTGAGAGCCTGCTGGATTTTTATGAACTCCTGACCAGCCTGGGCTTTCAGGTTGCTGCCTGTGTGCCGGAAAGCGCTGTCTGGGTTCAGGGAAATAAGGAGGCGCTGCAGCGCATTCTGTTTAACCTTATTTCCAATGCTATCCGCTATGCAGGTGACGGAAAGTATCTGGGAATAACCCTGAGGGAAGATGAGGAGACAGTATATATAGATGTGGCAGACAAAGGCCACGGAATTGAACAGCCCTTTGCAGACAGAATATTTGACCGCCTGTTTACCATGGAGGATTCTCGCAGCCGCAGCGTTCAGGGAAACGGCCTGGGGCTGACAATAGCAAAAAATCTGGCGCAGCAGATGGGAGGGGATCTTACCCTGTGCAGTATTCCCCATATAAAGACTGTCTTTACAGTCAGACTGAAAAGGTGGTCTTACTGAGTTGACTTTCTTGCGCCTGACGGGCGCATTTATTGTGCCGCATCCCGCAGCGTCCCGGCGGAAGCAGGCATCCGGCCTGTTTTTGGGGCGAAAGAAATTTGTAAGATTTATTCAAGAGTTTTGAAAATCAAAGCTGCTACAATGGTATTGAGAAGGGAGATGGCAGATATGCAGTATACTTTACAAACCAGCCACATTACAAAAACCATTGGTGGGAAGACTCTTGTAAATGATGTAAATCTTCATATGAAAAAAGGGGAAATTTACGGATTCCTTGGCCCCAATGGAGCGGGAAAAACCACAGTAATGAAGATGATAACAAACCTTTGGAAGCCGACAGGCGGAACCATTGAGATTTTCGGGGAGACACTTACCCCCCAGTCTTATGAGGTTCTGAAAAGGATGGGAAGCATTATTGAATTTCCAACATTTTACGACCATATGACAGGCCGGGAAAATTTAGAGCTTCACTGCGAATATATGGGGTATTACAATCACGGCAGCATTGATAATGCCCTTCACATGCTGGGGCTGACACAAGAGGCAGATAAACTGGTTAAAAATTATTCCCTTGGTATGAAGGAACGACTTGGGATTGCACGGGGGATTCTCTGCAGGCCGGAGCTTCTTATTCTGGATGAGCCTGTAAACGGTCTTGACCCGGCGGGAATCAAACAAGTCAGGGATCTGTTAAAGACCTTGTCCAGGGAATACGGCATAAGCATTATGATTTCCAGCCATGTTCTCTCCGAGATCGAAAGTATTGCGGACACAGTAGGCGTAATCCGCTGCGGTTCCATGATAAAGGAAATCAGCATGGGAGAAATCCGGGAAATGAGCCTGTCCTACATAGAACTGTCGGTTCTTAATACGAAACAGGCCGCCTTTGTGTTGAGCGAAAAAATGGGGCTTGCTAACTTTAAGATATTTGACGACGGGAAAATCCGCATCTATGACGCCGGCGTGTCGCCCCAGGAATTGTCCAGAACTCTGGCGCTGAGTGATATTCCGGTCATTGCCCTTGGCAGAAAAGGGGAAACCCTGGAAGACTATTTTTTAAAGGTAACCGGGGAGGTGGAGAAATGATGCTGAAACTGATAAAACTGGAATGGAAGAAAAACGGTATAGGCAAATATGTCCGTGACGCCATAATACTGGCAGCAGTTCTTTGCCTGTTTCTGTTTGCCCTAGCCTATCTGGGGATTGCCAATGATCCGGATACAGGGGTACCGGACGCAGCGCCGGGCAATCATGCCATATCCGCTCCGGTAGAATTGTTTACAAGCATGTCTTTCCTTGTGTTTACAAGTGTTATGCTTTCATCTTTTATTGTCAGCGCATATAAGAATAAGACCATGAATATCATGTTTTCCTATCCTATCAAGCGGCAGAAGATTCTTATTTCACAGATGCTTTCTGTATGGATCTTTGGCTTTGGAGCCTTGGTGATGACAAAACTGCTGGCTTATGGGTGTATTTTCCTGGGCTCACAGTTTATGGTATCGTCTTTTCCGCTTGACTTTGATATGACAGCTCCGGGATTTTATGTTCAGCTGCTGGCGAAATCCTTTGTCACTGTAACCATGAGCTTTATTGCGCTTTTCGTTGGCTTGGCTATGAAATCCTCAAAGGCCACAATTATTTCTTCGTTTCTGCTGATTATACTGACACAGGCCAATATAGGCAGCTTTACTATGTCAGATAACATAGTACTCCCTGTGGTATTAACCATTATCTCGCTTATTTTTGCGTGCTTGTCTGTGTGCGGAGTGGAAAGTAGGGATTTAATGTAGGGATGGCAGACGTAGAGAGCCAGTACAGGCGGAGAAGACATAATTAAATCTGGAAATATGCTGAAACCCGGAAAGAACCCACAGAAAACAGGCTCTTTTCGGGTTTTGCATATAAGTTATATGCGGAATTGGCTGATAAGCTGATTCAGTGTGCTTGCTTCATGAGACAGCTTGCTGGAAATTGCCGCACTCTCCTCAGCGGCGGCAGAGTTTGCTTCTATTACTCTGGAAACCTCCTTGATGCGGTTATCAATGGAGATTATCATTTCCGACTGCTGGGAGCTGGCAAGGGCAATTTCATCCATCAATGTTTTGATAGATTGAATGCACTGGCTGATTACCTGCATGGCGGAAATAGCATGGCTTGTGGAGTCAGTGCCTGTCTGTACATCCTGAATAGAGCGGCCTATTAAAGTGCTTGTATTTTGGGCAGCTTCGGCAGACTTAGCTGCAAGGTTTTTGACCTCATCAGCCACAACGGCAAATCCCTTTCCGGCGCTTCCGGCCCTGGCGGCTTCCACGGAGGCATTGAGGGCAAGGATATTGGTCTGAAAGGCAATATCTTCAATGGTTTTGATAATGCTGACGATTTGAGCGGAGGAGCGGTCAATATTGTTTGTGGCGGTAACAAGAAGTTCCATCTTGGTATCTGCCTCTGAAGCATAACCAGTAGCTTTGTCCACCAGGTGGCTGGCGTCATTGTAGCGTGCAGCGCTGTTTTGGATCTGCGTGGAAATATCTGTAACATTGGAAACTAATCCGCTCATGGAATCTTTTTGCTCCATGGTTCCCTGAGACAAGGCCTGGGCGCCGGTGGATACCTGATCAGCACTGCTGCCTACCTGGTTGGCGATCTGCGAAATCTGACGCATTACATCCATAAGATGGGTGCGGATGCTTTTCAGGCTTTTGGCAAGAACCCTGAAATCACCGATGTAGTAAGATTCATTTTTCACGACGTCCACGGCAATATTCCCGTTTGCCATTTCCCCCAGGATGCGGCCGATATCGTCAATGGTCATCCGCAGGCAGTCACATACATGATGGATGGTCTGTGCGATCATTCCAATTTCATCACTTCTGCCATAAAACGCTTCTAATTCCCGATCTGCCGACAGCTCCAGATTGCCAAGTCGGCGGATAGCGCTTTCCATAACCATCAGTTCCCTGCCTTCCCGATGAAGAATTGTAAGGGTAACAAGTATAATAAATCCTGCTACAAGGGCGCACAGAATACCACTGGTGATGCGCACGGCAGTTACTTCTTTAAAGACCTCAGCCGCATTATCCCGAACCATGAACACCCAGTTGCGATCTTTCAGATATTTGTATGCTACCAGCTGTTTTACGCCATTTTCATCTCTGTAGGAATATGTACCTGCCTGTGTGGTTCCACCAGCTTTAAGCTGCTGGAGGATTTCCAGAAAGCCGCTGTCTGTTGTCTGAGTATTTAAAAGCGATTCGTCCTCGTGATACAGATACAGGCCTGTATCCGCATTGAGGAATACATATTCACTGTTGGGCAGCCCTTTAATATCCAAATCCAGCAGCACATCCATTAAGTGGCTGGCATAGACGGCAGCGCCTACAAAGCCAAGGCACTTCTGTCCATTAAAAAGCGGATAATACATGGAAAGGGTCATGCTTTTGCTTACCGGAGATTTGATGATTCCAAGATTCGTCAGCTGGGGATGTGCCAGGATTGTGCTCTGAAACTCTTCTAAAGAGTCACCAGTACGGGTGGTTATTCCCACAGCATTTGGTGAAGTATGGGTGAGAACGTAGGTGGAAGGCGTTCCAATATACAATCCCTCAAAAATACCCTTGACTGCAGCAAAATCTTCTGTGTATTGCTGCCCCCTTTGAAGAAGCGCAGGATCATCAGGGCTGGAAAGAAGCTTACGGACTTCGTCACTGAGGGCAAAGGCTGTCATGTATTCCTCAGCGGAAGACACATAATCGTTGATAATGGCAGCTCTGGATTCTACAGCATCGATCATCTGGTTAGTTATATTGTTTTCGACCATAGAAGAGATATGGCTGGACACAATGAGCCAAAGCAATAAAAGCCCTGCAAATGTAATCCCCGTGGTAATGATGCCGATGCGGGTGGCAAGCTTTCGATTGGATAGAAATTTCATAGAATTCCTCCTGAATAAAAATGCTTTTAGACGGAGTGATTTTATCACAATTTTCAGCTTTTTTCAAGAATATAATTAGTTTGTTTACTAATTTGTAACATGCGGGTGGAAGTACTGCATCAGGACAAAAGCCGGAAATTTTTTACCGTCCAATTATATGCTGTATTTCTGACGAAATTTCTGCCGGAGCCGCTTTCTGGAGGATATTGGTTACAAAAATTGCAGAAAAATTGCAGTCATTGACTTTACAGTGAAAAGGAGATAAAATGTTAAAAAAGGAAAAGGTGTGCTCCATGCAGATTCAGGCAGGTTTACGCTGGCAGTCAGCATAGTTTTGGACGGCAGGCTGATACAGATACATAAGGCCATGGAAGATCAGCTATCCGCCATTATGAAGATGTAATGAGGCATGAATGTGCTGTGAGTAATGCTGTAACCTATTTTGTGCTGAAGCTAAAGGCGGGGTACCGGAATATGGGTCAAAACTTTGTGTTTCGCAGGCTGCTGATAATCTATTTTATGAAAAGGAGAGAATAACATGAAATATGTATGTGATGTATGCGGTTGGGAGTATGACGAGGAGAAGGGATATCCAGAAGGCGGCATTGATCCCGGAACGAAATGGGAAGATGTGCCGGAAGACTTTGAGTGTCCGCTATGCTTTGTGGGGAAGGATCAGTTTTCAGAGGCTTAATACTTAAGAAGATGAATGAAGGGGCTGCCAAAGAATTGACAGCCTCTGTTTTTGCCAATGTATTATGCAGGGAGGAACAAGGCTGTAACCTCTTTGCTGAAGAAATGAATAGAAATAGAAGGTTACAATGCATTTATAGCTGCGAATATTTTGAGTAAAAAATTGAGTAAAAAAGAAAAATTTAAGACTATACATATTGAAAAAAATATGATATAATAAAAAAATGCATTATTTAGCAATAACTCTCATAAACGGAATTGCGAAGGCGCAAAGTTCTTAGTCGCAAGATTAAGGGCTTGTGCCTTTTGTGCGTATAGGGAAAAACGCATAGCTAAACCAAGAATTTTCAGAATACACAGGGCAAAGGGCGGTGTGCATTTCCATGACGCACTGGACAAACAAACCATTTTCGTTTATAGTATTTGTAAATTATTAACCAGGAGGTGGAGACATTGGTATCACTTTATGAAGGCGGCGTTTATCTGGTTAGAGGGACAGAACTAATTCCGGAAAAGGACAGCGGCAAAGTAAAAGCCCTGACAGGTCAGGAAGCAGACAAGGAAACTGCAAAGAAGGAGACTATCGCCTATTCCATACTGCAGGCTCACAACACATCGGATAATATGGAGCATCTGAAGCTCCGTTTTGATTCTATGGCATCTCATGATATTACTTTCGTAGGAATTGTACAGACGGCGAAAGCCTCCGGCATGGATCGTTTTCCGATTCCTTATGTGCTGACCAACTGCCACAATACACTCTGCGCAGTAGGAGGCACAATTAATGAAGACGATCATATGTTTGGCCTTTCAGCGGCAAAGAAATACGGCGGCATTTACGTTCCGCCCCATATTGCCGTGATCCATCAGTACATGAGAGAACAGATGGCAGGCTGCGGGCTGATGATTTTGGGATCTGACAGCCATACCCGCTATGGAGCTTTGGGGACCATGGCCGTGGGAGAAGGCGGCGGCGAACTGGTAAAGCAGCTTTTAAAAGATACATATGATGTGAATTATCCGGAGGTTGTAGCCGTATATCTGGACGGAGCGCCAAAGCCGGGGACAGGGCCTCAGGACATTGCTCTGGCAATTATTGCCGCCGTATTTAAAAACGGCTATGTGAAGAATAAGGTTATGGAGTTTGTAGGGCCAGGGGTTGGTTCCATGACAACGGACTACCGGAACGGCGTGGATGTGATGACAACGGAAACCACCTGTCTTACTTCCATATGGCGGACAGATGAGGATACCAAGGCTTATCTTGCAAAGCATCACAGGGAAGAGGCATATCGGGAATTGGCTCCTGGACAGGTAGCCTATTATGATGGATGTGTGTATGTGGATCTTTCCACGGTGAAGCCTATGATTGCCCTGCCGTTTCATCCCAGCAATGCCTATGAGATTGATCAGCTGAAGGAGAATCTGACGGATATTTTAGGAGAAGTGGAGACTCAGGCTAAACAGATATCCGGCGGAAAGGCTGAATTTACGCTTTTGGATAAAGTAAAAGACGGGGAGCTGATGGTGCAGCAGGCTGTTATAGCAGGGTGTGCCGGAGGCACTTACAGCAATATTATGGAAGCAGCCCAGGCGTTGAAAGGTAAAAGCTGCGGCTGTGGCCAGTTTTCCCTGGCAGTTTATCCCTCATCCCAACCAGTGTTTGCGGATCTGGTGAAGAAAGGGGCAGTATCTGATCTTATGGAAGCCGGAGCCATTGTCCGCACTGCATTCTGCGGCCCATGTTTTGGCGCAGGGGATACACCCTGCAATAACGGAATGAGCATTCGGCATACTACCAGGAATTTCCCCAACAGAGAAGGCTCTAAGCCCGGCAGCGGGCAAATGGCCGCAGTGGCCTTGATGGATGCCAGATCTATTGCGGCTACGGCAGCCAACAAGGGACGTCTGACCTCGGCCTGGGAGATAGATGGCTGGGATCAGGTGCCGGAATACCAGTTTGATGACAGCTCTTACCGGAATCGTGTATACAGCGGTTTTGGAGAGGGAGACTGCAGCAGGGAATTGGTATACGGGCCTAATATTAAGGACTGGCCAGATATGAGTCCCCTGGCGGAGAATATTCTTTTACAGGTGTGTTCAAAGATCATGGACCCGGTAACAACTACGGATGAGCTGATTCCTTCCGGAGAGACTTCTTCTTACCGCTCCAATCCTCTGGGGCTGGCAGAGTTTACCCTTTCAAGAAGAGACCCGGAATACGTTGCCAGAGCCAAGGCGGCAGACAGGATTGAAAGGGCCAGAAGGTCAGAAGGATCTGCAGGGGAATTTGCTTTGGAACCAGCCCTTGAATCGATTTTTTCCTGCATCCGGCAGATATCCGGCAGTGAGCAGGTTACGGCTAGCGATGTGGGAATAGGAAGTATGATCTATGCGGTAAAGCCCGGAGACGGTTCTGCCAGGGAGCAGGCAGCAAGCTGCCAGAGGGTTATTGGAGGCCTTGCCAATATTTGCAGGGAATATGCGACAAAACGGTATCGCTCCAATGTGATCAACTGGGGGATGATTCCTTTTCAGATGGAGGCGGAGCCGGAATTCCAGGTGGGAGATTACATTTATGTGCCAGGCATACGGACTGCCCTGGACGGAGATTTAAAGAATATTACCGCTTATGTGATAAAAGACGGTAAAGAGGCCCCAACAGTAAAAGAACTCTGTCTTTATATTGGAGATATGACAGCGGAGGAAAGAGAGATTGTCAAGGCCGGATGCCTGATTAATTATAACAGAAACAGACAGAAAGGATGATAGCCTATGGTTAAAAACAGTTATCTTGCGCAATTTTATGGAAAATCCCAGAACTACACTGAAATTCCCAATGAATGGTACAGAGAGTACAATGTAAAGAAAGGCCTGCGCAACGAGGATGGAACAGGCGTGCGTATCGGACTTACCAGAGTGTCTGATGTCGTAGGTTATGAGGAGACAGAGGAAGGGATTCAGGCAGTTCCTGGAAAGTTGTATTATCGGGGCATTGACGTGGTGGATCTGGTAATGGGAAAACGGGGGAGCCATTTCGGATATGAAGAGGTCTGCTTCCTTCTGCTTTTCGGATACCTTCCCAAGAAACAGGAATTAGACTGTTTCTGCAATATTATCAGAGAATGCTATGAGATACCAGATGAATTTGTGGAGATGAACCTGCTGCGCATGCCTGGCATGAATCTAATGAATAAGCTTCAGGATGCGGTGCTTACTTTATATAATTATGATGACGATCCAGACAACATAGGGGTTTATGAGACTCTGGTAAAGGGAATTAACCTGTTGGCCAAGCTGCCGTCTATTGCCTGCTATGCCTACCAGAGCAAAGTACATTATTATGAGAGAGACAGTTTGTTTATCCATTATGCCAATCCTCAGTATTCTATTGCGGAAAATTTCCTAAGCCTTTTGCGCAAGGATCAGAAGTTTTCCGTAAGGGAGGCAGGGCTTCTGGATACGATTTTAATGCTTCATGCTGACCATGGCGGCGGCAACAACTCTACTTTTACTAATGTAGTGATTTCCTCCACCGGCACAGACATTTATTCTACCATGTCAGGAAGTATCGGTTCCTTAAAGGGGCCCCGCCATGGAGGTGCCAATATAAAGGTTGCGGAAATGATGGATGCAGTGCTGGAGGACGTGGGAGGCTATGATGCGGAGGACTCTGCCATCCGGAAGGCAGTGGAAAAGCTGATGGACGGGGAATTATATGACCGTTCTGGGCTGGTTTACGGCTTTGGCCATGCAGTTTACACCATTTCCGATCCCAGGGCGGATATGCTTAGGGCATGCTGCAATGCTGTGGCCAAAGAGAAGGATCTGATGACAGAGCTGGAGTTCCGTATGCGGTTTGAACAGATTGCCAGACAGGTGATGGAGGAGAAAAAAGGAAAACCTCTTCCTGCCAATGTGGACTATTACAGCGGCTTTGCGTACGAGATGCTGGGAATCCCCAGGGATTTGTACACTCCGCTGTTTATGTGCAGCAGAACGGTAGGCTGGCTGGCCCATAATATTGAGAATAAGCTTTATGACGGCCGTATCATGCGTCCGGCTACTAAGTATGTAGGCAGTGAAAATCAGGAATACGTGTCAATGGAGGACAGATAAGAATGAGCGATACGATTACGGTGTTTAAAGGAGACGGCATCGGCCCGGAGATTACGGATGCGGTGCTTAAGATTCTGGATGCGGCGGGAGCCGGACTTACTTATGAGATTTTTTCTGTAGGAGAGGCGGAATATGAAGCTTGCGGGCAGCTGATTCCTGAGGAAGGCTTTGCGTCTTTTGAAAAGACCAGGGTACTGTTAAAATCCCCCATTACCACACCTGTAGGGAAGGGATTTCGCTCACTTAATGTTATGATGCGCAAAAAATACGATCTTTATGCCAACATCCGTCCGGCCAGATCTAACAGTGCCATAAAGACGCCTTTTGAGAATGTGGATATTGTAATGTTTCGGGAGAATACGGAGGATCTGTATGCTGGCGTGGAGGAGATGATCAATGAGGAGACGGCTCATTCCATTAAGATCATTACCAGAAAATGCAGCAAAAGGATTATAAAGGATGCCTTTGAATATGCAGTGCGCCAGGGCCGCAAAAAAGTTACCTGTGTTCATAAAGCTAATATTATGAAGCTTTCTGACGGCCTTTTTCGGGATGTGTTCTACGAGGTAAGCAGGGAGTATCCTCAGATCGAGGCAGAGGATAAGATCGTTGACAATGCGGCAATGCAGCTTGTGATGAGGCCACAGCAGTTTGACGTGATTGTGACGGAAAATCTTTACGGAGACATTTTGTCAGATCTGACCAGCGGTCTTATCGGCGGTTTGGGACTTCTTCCCTCCAGCAATTTAGGCTGCGGCTATGCCATGTTTGAGGCGGTTCACGGAAGCGCCCCGGATATTGCCGGAAAAGGCATTGCAAATCCCACAGCCTTTTTGTGGTCTGCATGCATGATGCTGGAGCATATGGGTAAATCGGAGTGTGCGGCAAAGATCAGGCAGGCGGTCGACAGGGTTCTGGAAGAGGGTAAAGTGAAAACCCCGGATTTGGGCGGGACGGCTACTACAGCAGAGTATCAGGATGCTGTTATTCAACATCTGTAGAAGAGAGTCAGGAAACTAGATCACGGTTAAGGTCTGCTTCCAATGTCCTTTCGTTACGGATGGAAAAAACAAGAGGGCTGAAATGCGTTTTTTTCGTGTAGCAGCCCTCTTATTGATCCTGTGCATATGCTGGAGAATGACAGGTGATGCTGAATTCACCGGAATTTCCCCAGGGCAGTACCATTTGCCTCACTTAAAGATTGTATGAATACGCCCTTTAGCAGCGGCTCTTTATCTGTAATGAAAACAGAGGAAAGTTTTACTGCTTTGTAAAGAAATCATCAATTCTTTTCTTAATTTCCGCTGGCTTCAGATATTTTCCGATTTCTGTTACGGCATTGCTGGTATCAAGGGGAATCCCGATACCGTTTTCAAGCAAATGAGGAGCGATGACGCAGTAGGAAAAATACCCTTCTTTTGTGCTGAATAAAAGGCTGGCCTGGGGTTTTTTCCTTCTTTGACGCAATCATGCCTTTGACTTTTGTCTGTTTTCCGTATTTTAAGATTCATAGAAGCCCGGACAGTATAAGCTGCTGCAATGAATCGTTTTTAGTCCAAAACCTCTCCATTGCTGGCAACGACCTTTTTATACCAATCATAAGAATCTTTTTTGCTTCTCTCCAAGGTTCCGTTACCCTCATTGTCTCTGTCAACATAAATAAAGCCATAACGCTTTTTCATCTCGCCTGTTGTAAAGGATACGCAGTCAATGCATCCCCAGGGAGTATATCCCATTAAATCTACGCCGTCCTCTTCAACGGCTTTTTTCATCTCTTTAATGTGGGCTCTTAAATAATCAATACGGTAAGGATCGTGGCAGGAGCCGTCTTCTTCTTTCACATCAATAGCGCCGAAGCCGTTTTCCACAATAAACAGCGGTTTTTCGTATCTCTCATAGAACGTATTCAGTGCATACCGCAGTCCCTCGGGATCAATGGACCAGCCCCAGTCAGATTCCTTAATAAACGGATTCTTCACGGAATATTCGCTGGAACCGTCTAAGGATTTAGAGACATCATTATGAACTGTGGAATCCACGCAGTTTGTCATATAATAGGAGAACCCAATATAATCAACTGTGCCTTCAGACAAAATCTGCTTGTCTTCTTCCGTAATGTCCAGGCAGAACCCTTTTCGTTCAAACATTTTCAATGTATAAGCCGGATAATGGCCGCGGCACTGTACATCGCAGAAGAACCAGCGGTTATGCATCTGCTGGACAGACAAAACCATATCGGAGGGACGGCAGGAGTAGGGGTAAATCGGCACCATTGCGATCATATTACCGATTTTAAAATCAGGATTAATCTCATGGCCGATTTTCACTGCCTTTGCGCTTGCAACCAGCTCGTAGTGGCCGCATTGGTACATAGCCTCTTCCGGATCTGGATAATTTCCAAAATGTGCGCCGCTGTTTGTCCAGCCGAAAATGTCGTTTTTATAATTCATCTGATTGTTAATCTCATTGAAAGTCATCCAGTATTTAACCTTATTCTTATATCGTTTAAAGCAGACTTCAGCGAACTTTACAAAGAAATCAATGGTCTTTCTGTTCATGAATCCGCCGTATTTCTTTGCAAGATAATAAGGCATCTCGAAATGGGATAATGTGATAACAGGCTCAATGCCATATTTTAATAATTCATCAAAAACATTATCGTAGAACTGCAGCCCCTCTTCATTAGGCTCTGCTTCATCTCCATTAGGGAAAATGCGCGTCCATGCAATGGAAGTCCTGAAGCATTTAAAACCAAGATCTGCAAACATTGCAATATCTTCCTTATAATGCCCATAGAAATCAATGCCCACATGATTTGGATAGTATTCCCCCTCTTTTACACCATCTGTGATCACACGGGGCACGCCGTGGGCGCCGGCAGTCATTACATCAGCTACGCTGTACCCCTTAGAGGTATTTAAAACTCCTCCTTCGAATTGATGGGCAGCTAAAGCTCCGCCCCATAAAAAGTTTTTGCTTAAAGCCATGTGACTCCTCCTCCTTAAAATGTTTTCCGTAAGTGAAGTGAAAACCTACGGCACTTCTTTAATCATACATCAAAATGCCAGTAAATTCCAGAACAATTTGTGCCGTAATATAATTTGTGAATTGCTGGCTATACTGGTGAATTTTACAGTTGAAATACAGCAGTAAATTTGAAGGGATAAGTGATAAAGAAACAGGCCATTAGGATTAATCCCAATGGCCTGTTTCTTTGCAGATAAGTTTTTCTTTTTCACATATAGGGCAGACGTTTTGGCTCCCCTCTTCCAAGAGCTCCGGGACACTGCCGCATTCTGGACATTTTGTGCTGTAGGTATGGCCGTTTTTCAAAAAACGGAGGACAGGCACAGCTACTATATTTTGGCACTGCCGGCAGGAGGCAGGGCGGTAATGAAACTGGAAAAGAGGCTCCTGCTCCTGCCGGACATCTTCTCTTATCTTTGCCTGGATATCAGCGGGAAATACCGGAAGGACACGGTTTAAAGCACAGTGGACTCTTCCATGGCCCGCAAAGATTTTCCAGGTTTTTCGGCAGGAAGGGCATCTGTATTCTTGAACAATTCCCATAACATATCTCCTTATCCGTTAAGAAGGCTGACAACGACCTGGGGAACCTGATTGGCCTGGGCCAGCATGGACTGACCGCTTTGAAGCAGGATCTGGTTGCGCACATGCTCTGTAATTGCCTGCGCCATATCTGTATCCCGAATCTGGGATTCGGCGGCTGTCAGATTTTCAATGGTGTTGGCCAGGTTGGAAAGGGTATGTTCCAGACGGTTCTGAACTGCGCCGTAATGGCTGCGCATCTTGCTGACCTGATCAATAGCGGAGTCAACGCTGTCAATGGCGCTGTTGGCGTCTTCATGGGTAAGGACAGTGGTGCTGGAAAGCCGCAGCCCAGTGCTGTCAAGGCGGAACAAATCAATGTCAACGAAATTGTTGGCATCTCCTACCAGGAGAGAGATACGTCCGGCGGCTCCGACAGACCAGCTCTTTACAGAAAAGCTGCTGTTTGATGTTACGCCGCTGCCGAAAATGGAACCGCCGCCTGTGGACAGGTTGGGGGATATGATCGACCCGGCTCCGCCTTTGGAGGCAATGGACAGATCACGCACAAATCCGACGAGAGAGGCATCCGGGTTATCAAACAGGCGTTCCAGGGAAGCCAGATCCTTTATCTTTCCTCCTGTATGGTTGCTTAATACGCTGTACAGAGACTTTGGCGCAGGATTTGCAGCAAGATCGGCAAATATTTTATCCATGCCGGCTGCTATGTTTGCACTGGTAACATCCGTTTGACCGCTGGCAAGATAACCGATATACGCAGCTGCCAGATAACCATGCCCATAGGGACGGTCTTTTACATCGTAAGATGCTAAATAATCTGCAACAGCCTGATCCTGGCCAGTGGGATTGGCAGGATCGATCTGCCCTGCAATCTGTTCCAGTTTGTTGTTCCATCCTGTAGGGAATCCGCCTCCTGCCAGCTGGGCGGTGCCTTCTGTAAACCACTCAGGGAACTTTTCAACGCCGTCGCGCCCAAACATACCGTCAGTCAATGTATACTGCATGACGGAATGCATCAGTTCATGGGCAATGGTGGATTTTAAAGCATCCTGGGCCGGGCTGCCGTCTTTAATGGATTCATCGGAAAAGTCAGCGGTATCTACGGTTATGTTCATATTAAAAGGCCTGCCGTCGGCACGGAACGAGGCCTGAGCATAGGCCAGTGTGCCGTATCCTCCGTCAATATACTCAATACGGAGATCCATCTCAATTTTTTCGCCGCCAATATTGGCTTTCAGGGAGGGAAAAGCATCCAGAATCTGAGTAAAAGCATTGGGAAGATATTCAGTGGCTATTTTCTCTGCCAAGGCATCGTAACCGGTGCTCTCAGAAGCCTTGCCGATGCGGCCTGCATAATTTACGTTTACAGTCTGGTTTTTTAAATCCAGGGTACAGCCATAGAGAGAGGTTAAGGTAACACCTTTCTTGGAGGCCCCGTTGCTGAACAAGGGAACGCCGCTGAAGTTGGTGGATGTGCCGATGCGGCCGATTTCCTCTTTTAAAGCATCCATCTCCTGATTCATCATGGCACGCTGGTCGTCTGTATAAGTGCTGTTTGAAGCCTGTACCGCCATTCCCTTCATGCGATTAAGCATAGAATGAACCTCTGTCAGGGCGCCCTCCACGGTCTGAACAAGGGAAACGCCGTCCAGGGTATTTCTCTTGGCCTGATTGAGGGACATGATCTGCGCCCGCATCTTTTCAGATACAGCAAGACCTGCCGCATCATCTCCGGCACGGTTAATACGATAACCTGAACTGAGTTTCTCCAGATTTTTGGACATGGTACCCTGGGTCGTGGAGATAATTCTCTGAGAATTAATGGCGGATAGATTGTGCTGAATTCTCATGCACGTTCACCTCCATAATCATAATAATGTGTTCTATATCAATGCAGGCCGCATCAGTAAGGACTAAATAAAATATTAATAAATATAATATATAGAACCTCGTTTGCCTGCTAATAAAAAAATAAGCTGCACCCCTAATAATACGGGGGGGTACTGCTTATCTGGTTATTACTATATATCGGCTTAAAACCGGATTTCTTAAGGCATATTTAAGATTTATTTTTCCGGATTTCGTACCCATTATCTTTTTTATGGCTATAGAAAATAATTGGAAAGGATGATATAATAGAAACGTGCACTTGCCGTGCATACATAGCAGCGGCCTCAGGGCCGGGATATGCTACTTTACTTTCGGCGCAGAAGCCGTAGTATAGCACAAATGTACTGCCGTAAGCCCTTCTGCATCTGTTTGTTTCAGGCAGAAAATCAGGTGGAGAGACTTTGGGAGTGCGTCACAAACTAAAGGAGGGTATCTTAAGTGAGACTAGTAACACGTTCAGACTTTGACGGGCTGGTATGCGGAGCATTATTATTGGAGGCGGGGGTTATTGACCATTGGAAGTTTGCGCATCCAAAAGATTTACAGGACGGTTTGGTGGAGATAGATGAGAATGACTGCCTGGCTAATGTACCATTTGTGGAGGGCTGCGGGCTTTGGTTTGACCATCATTCCAGTGAACATGAGCGTTTACAGCTTGAGGGGAAATATAAAGGAGAAAGCCGCATTACGCCGTCATGTGCCAGGATTATATATGAGTATTACGGCGGCAAGGAGCGTTTTCCGCAGTTTGATGAGATTATGGAGGCTGTGGATAAAGTTGATTCCGGTAATTTGACCGTTGATGAAGTTATGAACCCAAAGGGATGGATACTCATCGGATTTTTGATGGACCCAAGAACCGGATTGGGAAGATGGAGGGATTTTACCATTTCTAACTATCAGCTGATGGAGAAACTGCTGGATGGCTGCCGGGTTATGAGTACAGCGGAGATCCTTGCCCTTTCCGATGTGCAGGAGCGGGTGGAAGTTTACAATGAACAGATGGAAAAGTTCAAAGAGATGGTAACGGCTCATACACGGGTTGAGGGAAATGTAATTATTACAGACCTGAGAGGGGTGGAACCTATTTATACAGGCAACCGCTTTATGATTTACAGTATGTATCCGCAGCAGAATATTTCGGCATGGATCGTCAGCGGCAAAGGCGGGCAGGGATGTTCGGCAGCAGTAGGATACAGCATTCTGAACCGCACGGCTGCACTGAACGTAGGAAGCCTGATGTTAAAGTATAATGGCGGCGGCCACAAGAAGGTGGGAACCTGTCAGTTTAATAATGAAAATATGGATACGGAGCTGCCAAAGATGCTGGAGGAACTTTGCGCCATGGCTAATGCGTAGATTTTTTATAGGCCGGAGAGCATGATGCGATAAGGACATTAAGATTTTTATAAAAACAGACCTGTGGTTTGGCCTAGGTCTGTTTTTTGATGGGGTGAAGCGCAGAAGTTTTTCAAAGGCATATCAGCACCCTTGAAAGGCCAGGATAATTATCATGGAAATGGCGAACGCAATAGGATGTTCCCGCATTTCCTTAAACATATGTTGCAGCTTTGGAGTCGGCGGTACAGAATGGGCGGCATCTTCACTTAATTCTGCCATAGTACGGATGCGGGTTCTCTCTGTTTCATCATATTCTTTCCGCTTGTCCGCATTGGAGAGGACGGAATAGGCATCATAGAGTTCTTTGGCACGGGGATTGTCCTCAAAGTCTGTGGCAGGGTTCAGGAAATCAAAGCGGGGCTGCTTGTTGCGGTAAGCGGTTTCAATCTCATCCTGTGTTGCATCAGTGCTGACATTTAAAAGCTTATATAAGTGATTTTTTTCCATGAGTCTCCTTCCCTGATGGTTTCTTATAAGTAGTATACTAACGAGAATGAGGACTGTCAATAAAATATGGGTTGACATTTCTGAGAAATGTGATAATATAAACATATGAATAGTTGTTCATATGATAAGAAAGGACGAAGAGAATGACAGAAAAAGAGAGAATTGAACAGGAAGTCCAGGAGTGTGTCTGTGAATTTATGCATGTCCATGATGAGATCGTTGATAAAGTGGAGAAGGTTTTGCCTCGAGAACAGGAGCTTTTAGATCTGGCTGAGTTTTTTAAGGTGTTCGGGGATTCTACCAGAATTAAAATTCTGTATGTGCTGAGCCAGTCAGAGATGTGCGTCTGTGACATTGCCACTTTGCTGCAGATGGGGCAGTCAGCTATTTCCCATCAGCTGCGGGTTTTGAAGCAGATGCGGCTGGTAAATTTCCGCCGAGACGGGAAGACTGTGTTTTATTCTTTATCAGATGGCCATATACAGACAATTCTGGATCAGGGCATGGAACATATCAGCGAGTGACAGTTGACAGAGGCTTTGAGAGCAATCAAAGGAAATCGGGGGAAAGGTCATGACGAAAAAACAGAAAAAAATGGTAATCCGCTTAAGTGTAAGCGCAGTATGTTTAGCAGGAGGATTGATTTCAGAGGGAATGCACCCTTTAGACTGGATCTTGTTTTTGACGGCTTATCTGGCAGCAGGATATGATATTCCCCTAAAGGCTTTCCGCAATATCCGTAACGGCCAGGTATTTGATGAGAATTTTCTTATGACTGTGGCCACATTCGGGGCCATTGGCGTGGGAGAGCTGGAAGAGGCAGTGGCAGTTATGTTGTTTTACCAGGTAGGGGAACTGTTTAATGATTATGCAGTAAATCGTTCCAGAAAGTCCATTACCAACTTGATGGACATTAATCCGGATTATGCCAATGTGCTCCGGGACGGGAACGAGGAGCAGGTAGAGCCGGATGAGGTGGAGATCGGGGAAGTAATTGTCATTAAGCCAGGAGAAAAAGTGCCGTTAGACGGCGTGGTTGTAAAGGGAAGCTCCAGCCTGGATACTAAGGCGCTTACAGGAGAGAGCATGCCTGTGGAAGTGACGGAAGGAGAGAGCATTGTCAGCGGTTCTATTAATTTAAACGGGGTTCTGGAAGTGAAGGTGACAAAGCTGTTTGACGACTCGACAGTTGCCAAAATACTGGAATTGGTGGAGAATGCCAGTTCCAGAAAAGCAAAAGCAGAGAATTTTATTACCAGGTTTGCCCGGGTATATACGCCGGCAGTAGTAGCCCTGGCGCTGGCTTTGGCATTGATACCTCCTATTGCAGCAGGACAGCCCTGGTCAGTGTGGGTGTATCGGGCATGCAGTTTCCTGGTGGTGTCCTGTCCATGTGCCCTGGTGATCTCCATTCCTTTAAGCTTTTTCGGAGGACTGGGGGCTGCTTCTAAAAACGGGATATTGATGAAGGGCAGCAATTATCTGGAGGCCATGGGGAAACTGGATACTGTGGTATTTGACAAGACCGGCACTTTGACTACTGGAAGATTTCAGGTAACAGAGGTTAAAGCGGCAAACATCCAGGGAGAGAACGGCCGGGAGGCCCTGGGCAGGGATGAGCTTCTGGAATTGGCGGCTTATGGGGAATACCACTCTAATCATCCCATTGCTCTTTCAGTAAGAGAGGCGTTTGAAAACCAGGTGGCGGACAGAACCTTAGATGCAGACAGAATCTTATTTGCAGAGGAAATTGCAGGCCACGGGATGCATGTAAGGATCAGGTACAGCCAGTCAGATAAGAGCATTGGATTAAATGAGACTGCAGATACAGCAAAGGCGGAATGGACGGAAGAAGAGGCTGGGAAAACGGCAGGCGGAGAGAATTTCTGCAAAGACATTTATATAGGTAACGAGAAACTGATGAACCGCAAGGGCATCACAGCCATGGAAAACGGTGAAACTTTGGGAACTGTATTGTACCTGGCTGATGGAAAACGATTTTTAGGGTCTATCATAATCTCCGATACCATACGAAGCGACGTATCTATGGCATTGAAAGGGCTAAGGGCAGAAGGCGTCCGCAGCCTGGTGATGCTGACAGGGGATAAAGAAGCTGTAGGCAGAGCCGTGGGCGAGAAGTTGGGGCTGGATAAAGTTTTTGGCAGCCTGCTGCCGGGGGACAAGGTGCAGAAGGTGGAAGAACTTCTCAGGGAAAAGCCGTCGGACAGAACATTGGCCTTTGTAGGCGACGGAATTAATGATGCCCCGGTTCTGGCCAGGGCTGACGTGGGAATCGCCATGGGCGGCATTGGCTCAGATGCCGCAGTGGAGGCGGCAGACGTGGTGATTATGAATGACCAGCCTTCCAAGATTGTGGACGGAATCCGGATTGCCAGGAAAACGGTGCGGATCGTAGGGCAGAATATTGTGTTTGCCATTGGGGTAAAGCTTTTGGTGCTTGCACTGGTAGCATGTGGCTTTGCATCTATGTGGGCAGCTGTATTCGGTGACGTAGGCGTGTCGGTTTTGGCGATTCTGAATGCTGTCCGGGCTTTAAATTACACGTCAGAATCGTAGCTTTTGCCCTATTCTGCATATCCTCTTAATGAAGGCGGAGCAGGTGACATTTTTGCATGGAAGATGAAAATGATCCACAAGGCTTGTGTCCATATAATTAAAGGGCATGGGCCTTTTTTTCTTGCATATCTTCAAGCTTCCATATATAATAAAATCAGATTCAGAAATTTTTTCCAAAAATCACCAGAAAACGGAGGCATTATCAAATATGAATACAAATACCGAAATAGAGTTACCCCTGAAAGAATCCATGGTCATAGCGGTGGCCGGAACCGGCTATGTGGGTCTGTCCCTGGCTGTTCTCTTGTCCCAGAACCATAAGGTGTATGCTGTGGACATTGTGCCGGAAAAAGTGGAAAAGATAAATTCCCGCATATCTCCCATTCAGGATAAGGAAATTGAAGACTATCTGACAGACCGCCCGCTGAATCTGACTGCCACATTGGATGGGGGGAAAGCTTACAAGGAGGCGGACTATGTAATCATCGCTGCTCCTACTAATTATGACAGCCGGAAGAATTTTTTTGACACTTCAGCAGTGGAGCAGGTGATTGAGCTGGTTATAAAATCTAATCCGAATGCTGTTATGGTTATAAAATCAACAGTGCCCGTAGGCTATACGGAATCTGTCAGAAAGAAATTTAATACATCTAAGATTCTGTTCAGCCCCGAGTTTTTAAGAGAATCCAGGGCATTGTATGATAATCTGTATCCCAGCAGAATCATTGTGGGAGTTGACAAAAAGGATCAGCAGCTTTTTGATGCTGCCCGCCGTTTTGCGGCGCTTCTGCAGGAGGGAGCCATAAAGGAACCAGTGGATACCCTGTTTATGGGATTTACGGAGGCGGAGGCAGTAAAATTATTTGCCAACACTTATCTTGCCCTGAGAGTTTCTTATTTTAATGAATTGGATACGTATGCAGAGATGAAGGGGCTGGATACCAGATCGATTATTGACGGCGTGTGTCTAGATC
This sequence comes from uncultured Hungatella sp., assembly GCA_949879025.1. Taxonomy (GTDB): domain Bacteria; phylum Bacillota; class Clostridia; order Lachnospirales; family Lachnospiraceae; genus UBA3402. The sequence continues at coordinate 28,657 of CATLBO010000025.1, forward strand.
CCAGAATCGGGACTCATTATAATAATCCGTCCTTTGGCTATGGCGGCTATTGCCTTCCAAAGGATACTAAACAGCTGCTGGCCAATTACTCTGATGTTCCGGAGAATCTTATTGAGGCCATTGTGGAGAGCAACAGGACCAGGAAGGATTTTATTGCGGACCGGGTTCTTACCATGGCCGGGTATTATGATTATTACAACCGCAATGATTACGACAGGGAGAAGGAGCGCTCTTGTAACGTAGGGGTATACCGGCTTACCATGAAGAGCAATTCCGATAATTTCCGGCAGTCTTCGATTCAGGGAGTTATGAAGAGGATTAAGGCTAAAGGAGCGGCGGTAGTCGTGTATGAGCCTACGCTTGAGGACGGAAGCACGTTTTTTGGCAGTCTGGTGGTTAATGATTTGGAAAAGTTTAAAAGCATGTGCGACTGCATTATTGCAAACCGGTATGATGAGTCGCTGGATGATGTAAAAGGAAAGGTATATACAAGAGATTTATTTCAAAGGGATTAATTGTATGGACACAGGAATGAATGAGTGGGTGCTGCATTCCATGAAGATCTGAAGGTTTGGAGATGACAGAAATAAACCGCTCAACAGCCGGCAGCCAGGGACTGCCGGCGAATAGGCAGAGGGAACGCTAAAAGGAGATGACAACAGGATGCCTGTATTTCGACTGAATAAAGAAGACGTAATTTTTCCGAGTCCGAGGCTTGCAGAGGAAAATGGATTACTGGCAGTGGGAGGAGATCTAAGTGTCCGCCGGCTGCTTCTGGCATATGATCATGGTATATTTCCGTGGTATAATCCAGGGGAGGAGATTTTGTGGTGGTGTCCCAAGGAACGGTTTTTGATTTTTCCGGAGGATATCCATATTTCCCACTCTATGAAAAAGTATATGAGAAAGCACAAATTCCGGATTATTTTAAACCGGGATTTTCAGGATACCATGCACCGCTGCCGGGCAAAGCGGGAGGCAGATGAGGGAACCTGGATCAGCGATGAGATGGAGGAAGCGTATTATCAGCTTCATAAAGAAGGGTATGCAGTCAGCGTTGAGGCCTATGAAGACGGAGAGCTGGCAGGGGGACTTTATGGAGTGTCCCTGGGCAGATGTTTCTTCGGGGAGAGCATGTTTTCAGAAAGAGAAAACGGTTCTAAGGTGGCGTTGATCGCATTTTCCAAGTTTTTGGAAAATAAGGAATTTTTGTTTATTGACTGTCAGTTCCATACGGATCATCTGGAAAGCATGGGAGGGCATTATGTGTCTTGGGAGACTTTCGAGAATCTTTTGCGGGAGGGGACGGGGGACTGACGGGAATGATTTTTTAAATATACTTTAATACTACAGCTGACTTTCAATGGTTTTGAGGCAGACAGATGATGTATGGAGAGTCTGAAGGGGTTCGTTTTTTTATGTGTGACTGTATGGGAAAGACGTGGATGAAATAAGAATACAAATCAGACTTTTATTAGCAGTAGCAATATTGCAGAATATCTCTCTATTTCCTGTTGACAAATCCCCCATCCACTGCTATATTTGACACGTAGACAAGGACGTTACAAGGACAGCCATTGGGAACAATGGCTCCTTGGACGTCCTTTTTTGCGTAGCGCCATCGGCTTGACAGTTATTGATGATTTATAATATTATGTTAGAGAATAAAGGAGATGTAACATGGGAAGGTACAGCAGGGAAGACATTATTCGTATGGTGAAGGAGGAGGACGTGGAGTTTATCAGGCTTCAGTTTACGGATATCTTCGGTATGCTGAAGAATGTGGCGATCACGGCGGGGCAGCTGGAAAAAGCCCTGGACAACCGCTGCATGTTTGACGGGTCTGCCATAGAGGGATTTGTGCGGAAAGAGGAAACAGACATGTATCTGTATCCGGATCTGGATACATTTGAGATATTTCCGTGGCGTCCCCAGCAGGGCAAGGCAGCCAGGCTGATCTGCGACGTCCACTGTCCTGACGGGAGCCAGTTTGAGGGAGATCCCAGATATGTGCTGAAGAAAGTGCTGAAAGAGGCTGAGGACATGGGATACCGGTTCAATGTAGGGCCGGAGTGCGAGTTCTTTCTGTTCCATATGGACGAGGAAGGAAGGCCTACTACTACCACTCATGAAACAGCGGGATATTTTGATGTGGGGCCTATTGATCTGGCTGAAAATGTCCGCAGGGACATTGTGCTGAATCTGGAGGAAATGGGATTTGACATTGAATCTTCCCACCATGAAATTGCGCCGGCTCAGCATGAGGTGGATTTTCAGTATGAAACAGGGCTTAAGGCGGCTGACAATATTCTGACGTTTAAAATGGCGGTGAAAACCATTGCCAAACGCCACGGCCTTCACGCTACCTTTATGCCAAAGCCTAAGGCTGGGGTCAACGGCTCAGGTATGCATATCAGCATGTCTTTGGAGGATATGGAGGGCAGCAATGTGTTTGCAGATGCAGAGGATGCCCATGGATTAAGCAAGATCGGCTATCAGTTTATGGCAGGGATTCTCTGCCACATCCGTCCTATGACCATTTTGACCAATCCTCTGGTGAATTCTTATAAAAGGCTGATTCCGGGGTATGACGCACCGACCCATATTGCCTGGTCAACAGCTTCTAACAGAGGCCAGCTTATTCGGATACCTACCTCCAGAGATGCCAGTACCAGGATTGAACTTCGCAGTCCGGATTCTGCCATGAATCCCTACCTGGCTCTGGCGGCCTGCCTGGCTGCAGGATTAGACGGCATCAAGAAAAACATGGTTCACCCCTGCGCCATCAGCCGGAATGTGATGACTATGACAGAAGAAGAGCTTATGGAACAGGGAATTGTCCAGCTGCCGGAGACTCTGGGGGAAGCTATTGAGGAGTTTGCAGGAGACCCCTTTTTGAAAGAAGTATTGGGAAAACATATTTACAGCAAATATCTGGCAGCCAAAAAAGAGGAGTGGAATGAGTTCCGTTCCCAGGTAACAGACTGGGAGATTGGACAGTATCTGTATAAGTTCTGATAAAAAGGGCAGATCTCTGCTTACAGGCCTGGAGGTGGGACGTGTGACCAATATCGTTGTAGCATTTTCGAAACAGGGGGATGCCCAAAATATAAAAAATATTCTTATGCGCAACGGGTTCCAGGTAGTCGCAGCCTGTACCTCAGGAGGACAGGTTCTCAGCAGCCTGGAAGACTTAAACGGCGGAATCATAGTCAGCGGTTACCGTTTTGAGGACATGATGTATCAGGAGATCAGGGACTGCATGCCAATGGGATTTGATATGCTTCTGGTGGCTTCTCCCAGCCGGTTTGGAGGCGGAATGCCCCAAGACATGATGTGCCTTCCAATGCCCCTTAAGGTTCATGATCTGGTAAGCACGCTGGAAATGATGTGCAGAAGCCAGATAAAAAAGAAGCGGAGAACAGGCAGGGAATCAGGGCAGAGAAGCGAGAGGGAAACCTGGCTTATCCAAAAGGCAAAAGAACTTCTTATGGAGAGGAATAATATGTCAGAGACAGAGGCGCACCGTTATATACAGAAATGCAGTATGGACAGCGGAACCAATATGGCGGAAACGGCGCAGATGGTTATCAGCCTTATTGATGCATGAATCAGACGGAGGAGATTGAATGAAGTTTACAAAGATGCAGGGGGCGGGCAATGATTATGTGTATGTCAACTGCTTTGAAGAAAAGGTGAAGGCGCCTGAAAGAACAGCGGTTTTTATCAGTGACCGGCATTTTGGCATAGGAGCAGACGGGCTGGTGCTTATCTGTCCGTCAGAAACGGCGGACGTGAGGATGCGCATGTTTAATGCAGATGGCTCTGAAGGAGCCATGTGCGGCAATGCCATCCGCTGTGTAGGCAAGTACGTTTATGATCATGGGCTGGCAAGGAAGAACAGGCTGACAGTGGAGACTCTGGGAGGAACAAAAGAGCTGGAACTGGAGATCCAGGAAGGAAAAGTGGTTCAGGTAACTGTGGACATGGGAGTGCCGCAGGTGACCAGCACCGCAGTTCCGGAGAATATCCATATCCAAGGGCAAGCGGCGAAGTTTGTGGGAATTTCCGTGGGAAATCCCCATGCAGTTTATTTTCGGGATCAGATTGACTGCCTGAACCTGGAGGAAATCGGGCCATATTATGAGAACCACAGCCGGTTTCCGGACAGAGTCAATTCGGAGTTTGTGCAGGTAGTGGATCGGAACCATATCCGCATGCGCGTGTGGGAGCGGGGAAGCGGGGAGACATGGGCCTGCGGCACAGGCGCTACAGCTAGTGCAATAGCTTCCATACTTATGGGATATACGGATAACACAGTAAAGGTATCTCTGCGAGGCGGAGATTTAAAGATTGCCTGGAACCGGGATACAGGACATGCATTTATGACAGGTCCGGCAGTGGAGGTATTCTGCGGAGAGATTGATATAGATTAAAGGAGGGGCATGGAAATGTTTCAGGTTAATGAAAATTATTTGAAATTGCCGGGAAGTTATCTGTTTTCCACGATTGCAAAAAAGGTAAATGCCTATGAAAAGGCAAATCCGCATAAGAAAATCATACGGCTGGGCATAGGAGACGTAACCCAGCCTCTGGTTCCGGCTATTATCAGCGCTATGCACGAGGCAGTGGATGAAATGGGAAATGCGGAATCGTTCCATGGATATGCTCCCGATTTGGGGTACGGTTTTTTGCGGGAGAAAATTGCGGAAAAGGATTACCGGGCCAGAGGATGTGATATTAGCGCTGACGAGATTTTTATATCCGATGGGGCAAAAAGTGACTGTGGGAATATTCAGGAGATCTTTTCCAAAGATTGCCGCATTGCAGTGTGCGATCCTGTGTATCCGGTGTATGTGGACTCCAACGTAATGGCAGGAAGGTGCGGGGATTATGATAAAGCCCGGGGATTGTGGAGCAATGTGATTTATATGCCATGTACGGCGGAAAATGATTTTGTGCCGGAACTTCCCAAGGAAAGGCCGGATTTGATCTATCTGTGTGTGCCTAATAACCCAACAGGAACAGCTCTCACAAGACAGCAGCTGAAGGTCTGGGTGGATTATGCCAATAAAGTGGGGGCTGTGATTTTGTATGACGCCGCATATGAGGCATACATTGCACAGGAAGAAGTCCCCCACAGTATTTTTGAGATCCAGGGGGCAAGAACCTGTGCCATTGAATTCCGATCTTTTTCGAAAAATGCCGGATTTACAGGAGTGCGGCTGGGGTTTACGGTGATACCCAAAGACTTAAAGAGCGGGGATGTGGCGGTTCATGGGCTGTGGGCTAGAAGACATGGAACCAAGTTCAATGGGGCTCCATATATTGTGCAGAAAGCGGCTATGGCTGTGTACTCTGATGAGGGAAAGACACAGCTGAAAGAGCAGGTAGCCTATTATATGAAGAACGCTAAAGTGATTTACGAGGGGCTTAAGAAGGCGGGATATCAGGTATACGGAGGAGTGAATGCACCCTATATCTGGATGAAAGTGCCGGATGGAATGAGCTCCTGGAACTTCTTTGACTGGCTTTTGGAACATGCAAATGTGGTAGGCACGCCGGGGAGCGGATTTGGGCCCAGCGGGGAAGGATATTTCAGGCTGACGGCTTTCGGAACTTATGAAAAAACGGCAGAGGCCATGGAGAGGATAAAGGAGAGCAAAGCGAGTTTTTAAGAGAAATCTTGGCAAGGCTTTGTAAGAGACCGCCATCTTTCTGAGTTTCAGGAACCAGTACCTGTTCTTCCGGTACAGGTTCCATTTGCTTTGTGCTGTTTCAGTCATTCCTGGGTTGGCGCAATCACTATTTTACATTTTAGACAATAATAGGCTTCTGCTTTATAGCCATATGCCTTTAAGGGCCTAAACTGATTTCTAAGGGGAATTGCGTCCTTTGCTGTCGTAAAAGAGAGTATAGATGGTCTTTTGCTGTCTGGCAGCCATTGGATTGGCTGTGACCAGTTGGGGATATATCCTAACTGCATTTCCTTTTGGCAGTACGGGCAATTCATAATCTTTACCTCCAATCAGTTTTAATTTGCGGTCATATCCGATTTCGTCCGGCACGTACCAGGATCAGCTGGGCAGTAATGCTGACAGCGATTTCAGCGGGAGTCTCCGAACCGATGTTAAGGCCAATGGGAGTCGTGATGCGGCTGAAATCTTTATCGGTGAATCCCTGCTCACGGAGCATGGCGCATACTCCGGCGGTTTTCCGAGCGCTGCCTATGACGCCGATGTAATGGGCCGGAGTCCGCAGGGCCTGGGCCTGAATAAGGGCATCGTCTTTGTGGCCCCGAGTCATAATGACAATGTAGTCGTCTTCTCGGACAGTAATAAAATCAGTAATTCGGCTGGTATCAATGAGGACAGTCTGGTCTGCGCCTGGAAAAAGCTCCTTTCGGCAGAAGTCTTCTCTGTCTTCTAAAACGATGCAGCGGAAATCTACGGCGGATAAGGCAGGAACCAGGGCCTGGGCCACATGGCCGCCGCCGAATATGTAAACCGTGCCAGCCTGAATAAGTTTTTCACAGTAATAAAAGTTTTGTCCGTCCTGATGCCGGGCAGGCCTGGAATTCAGCTGGGAAATAATGCCAGAAGGTATGTCTATGCCGAAAAGACCAGATTTTTTGCTGTATACGGCAAGCCCTCCCTGATGCCCCTGGGTAATGTCCGTAATAAGCCACGACTGTTCTCCCTGGGAATACAGAGAGTCAATATGTTCTGTCAGGGCAAGGCACTTAGGATCGCCGGCGGGAATGTATTGAAAGTAAACGTTTACATCTCCGCCGCAGATCATGCCCAAATCCTGTACCTGATTCTTATGGAGCTGAAAATACTCCAGGCGGGAACTTTTCTGCTGAAGGACGGTCTGGGCCAGCTGCTGGCTGCGATACTCAACGGCGCCGCCGCCGATGGTTCCGGCAAGGCGTCCTTCTTTGGTAATCAGCATACGGGCTCCGGCGCCGCGGGGGGTAGAACCGCTGCTGGCAACAACCGTAACCAGTACGGCGTCGTGATTTTGAGATAGAGCGTTATGCAATAATTGGAATAGGTTTCTCATGATATTGGCTCCTTATGGGAAATTACAGGTGATGCTATGCCCAGTATCCCGGGAATTTCGGTTAAACTGGCAATTTCGTAATGGGCCAGGGAACGGTCAAATCCAAAGCGGTCGTCGATAAGGGCAGCTATGGTCATTCCTGCCCTGGAAGCGGCGGTGATTCCCAGGGTGGAGTCCTCGATTACCAGGCACTGGTTTTCCGGAGTGCCCAGACGGGAGGCGGTATAGTGATAGATCTCCGGGTGTGGCTTGCTTTGTTTGAACTGGTCTCCGGTTACGATAACCTGGAAATAATGGGTAATCTGATTTTCGGAGAGTACCCGCTGGATGATGTCCATTTGGGTGGAAGAGGCCAGGGCTATGGAGTAGTTATGGGACTTTAGGGATTCCAGAACCGGTACGGCCTCAGGGCGGAAGATGGCCCGGTAGTCTACCTGGGAGAATACGTCTATGGAGGCCCGGTATTCTCTGCGCAGTTCCTGCCAGGTCTGTCCGTTGTCAATAGCCTGAGCCATAATGCGCCATGCAGGCTCTTTGGAGGCGCCTACCATGCCGTAGAGCTGATCAATGGTGACATTGGGATTTTTGGAACGGGCGAAGGCCAGATCGTATTGAAGATAGCAGATTTCGCTGTCGATCAGGACGCCGTCCATGTCGAAAATAACTGATTTTATCATAGTGGGTTCCTGGTATTGGGATACCTTGTCCTTTCGTTTGAATGGTGTG
>CATLBO010000026.1 GCA_949879025.1 uncultured Hungatella sp.
CCACGGCGTCAGGCAAGACCTGGCTGGCGGTGGAGCTGGCCAAGCGGTACGGCGGCGAGGTGGTGTCCGCCGACTCCATGCAGATCTACCGCCGGATGGACATCGGCACCGCCAAGCCCACCGCAGACGAGATGCAGGGGATCGCCCACCACATGCTCGATGTGGCCGATCCCGGGGAGAACTTCTCTGCCGCCCGGTACGTAGACATGGCGTCCCGCTGTGTGGAGGACATCCTGGCCCGGGGGGCGCTGCCCGCTACCCCGCAGTGCCGCTCGATTCCGCTGCGCTCCATCTCGCTCTTCGGGCTTCGCCCTATAAAAAAAGATAAGCAGGAAGCTGCTTACGTGCAAGCACGACGCAGCTTCCTGCTTATCTTTTTTTGCACTGCTCATTGCCTGCTAGAACATTATAATAAATTTCAGGCTCTAGCACAAGACTAGAGCCTGAAATAGGTATAAAATGGGAACTTTTATTTTGTTTTTGTTAGGGGTTTGCTTTTTTTATGTCTGGGGTGGTCTCTACTAATGTGTCTTTTCCTCCTAGAGTGATCTCTATGGTTCTTTCTGCATATTCTCCGTTTTCTAATGTCTGCACTGTCATATTTACTGTTTCGCCTTCTTTGTAGTATTTCAGTAATTCCTGCAGGCTTGCCATGGTTCTTACGGTTTGATCGTCAAATTTGGTGATGATGTCTTTTTCCCGGAGGTCTGTTTTGGATGCTGCGCCGCCTTCTATTATTCCTGATATAAAGACTCCTGACGGCATGCCCAGCTGTTTTACCATGCTGTCTTCTACAGTGAATCCCTGGATTCCCAGATAGCCTTCTTTGCCTTCTTCTACTACCTCTCCTCCTCTGGTTCTCTTGGTCATAAGGGAGCTGATGATGTCTTCTACTTTGGAGATGGGAATTGCATAGCCTACGCCTTCTACGTCTGTGGAGGAGTATTTTGCAGCGTTAATCCCAATTACTTCGCCCTTCATATTTAGAAGTGCACCGCCGCTGTTGCCTGGGTTGATGGCGGCGTCTGTCTGAAGCAGATTTCTGGTAGTAGAGCCTTCGGTTGTTACTTCTCTGTCCAGTGCACTGATGTATCCTACTGTCACGGACTGCCCATGCCCCAGGGCATTGCCGATAGCTATGACTCCCTGGCCCATTTTTAATTCATCAGAATTGCCCAGAGTTGCAACGCTGATCTGCCCTAATGTCTCTGACGGAATGTCACCTAACGGAACCGCAATCACTGCCAGGTCTAAATCTGCATCAGTCCCTTTGATGGCGGCATTAATTGAAGTTCCGTCAATAAATGCTACAGACATGGTGGTGCTGTCTTCTACTACATGGTTATTTGTTACAATAAGCAGTTCCTCATCGTTCTGCCCTACAATAATGCCGGAACCGCTGCTTGGAACTTCGTAAGTCTGGGGCATTCCAAACCAGGGATTGCTTTGATACAACGTGGTATTGTTAATAGCAACAATGGATGGCATGGCATTCTCTACAATAGAAGAAACATCCATAACCACTGCATTGCCTGCCGACGCACCAGATGGAATGCTGGGGACTGTCTCCGCTGCGATGGATGGAGCCTGCGTCTCTGCCTGGCTTACCTGAGGATAAGTGTGATCGGGTTTTATAAAATCCGCCGCCATATTAATCCCAACCATTGTGCCGCCGGATACTACGCCGAAAAGAAGGGCTGCCGCTGTTATGCCTGCCACTTTCGAAGCCACCTTTCTGTGCTTGCCGGCTTTTTTACTGCGGTCAGCGGTTCCTGGGCCGCTCTGGCTGCCAGCTATCTGGTAATCAGGCATTCCCTGTCCATGGGGGCCGTATGACGGGCCGTTCTGGTATGGCCCTGTAAAAGTGCTGCGGTCATCCGGCCGCCCGGAATTGGGGCCGTAGGCGCCAGTTTGTCTGCTGTGGTTCATAGCTGTGTATGGCTGCTGGGACTCATAGGCACCCTCCATGTTGGAGCGATTCTGATACTGGCCTGCCCCCTGTCCCGGATAACCGTTTCCTGGCTGAGGCTGAGCAGAATACTGGTTCAGATTCTGACGGCTGCCCTCCTCTCCCGCCTGGTTCTGGATGACGTCCTGCCGGGGCGCACCTTCCATCTCCTTTTTTTCTCCGGAAGAATCTTTCATAATAAAATTAGGCTCCGTCTCCTGCTCTCTATGGTTATCAGGACTCCCATTGCCGTCAAACCCTTGATTTCTGTTTTCTTCGTACATATAATAATCCCCTTTCTTATGGAATATCTGGTTGTTTTTTGTTTATGAACATACTATATCAGTGGTTTGTGACGGAATTGTGACGGAATTATAATAAAACTGTGAAAGCAGGCCTGAGGCTTGTTTTCACGGCCATATGCATATTTGGGCCGTAATCCGTACCATGAACAGCAAAATAAAACGCTGCCCTGCAGTATGCTCATACAAGGCAGCATTTTTAAATTATGGTCCTGGAGCTTCAGCTCCCGGCGCCTCAGGTCCCGGCGTATTGTTTGGTGTATCTCCGCCCGGATTGTCAGGACCTTGATTATTATTCTCGGTTGCCATTCCCGGCCCTGCCTCCCACGGCATAGTGGAATTTATGGGGTTTCCTCTTGGATCAAGAGGCTCTCCTTCCCCGGGAGCGGCAGAACTGGTTTCTTCCGGCATCGCCGCTGTACCTGTATTCCCGCCAGGTTCCGTGCTTCCGCCTGGCCCGGTGGCTCCAGGGTTGTCTGTACCCGGCTGCTGATGACCAGGACCCTGAGGATTGGGATTGGTGCTTGTCCCCTGGTTCTCGTTATTATCATTGATAGACGGCCCGTTTCCCGGCCCCTGAGTGCCTCCTGGCTGGAGAGGCCTTGTTGTTCCTGTTCCTCCCGGCAGAGATGGTTCTTCCTCAGGCCAGTCGTCAATAGGAGCATCCAGCAGTTCGCCGTTTTCATCTGTTTGACCCGGATAGATATTGATTATATTGCCATCCTCATCTGTTTCATTCGGTGTGGTAAGGCTTTCATCCTCATCTGTTTCATCGTCACTGGCTGTTGTCTCTTTTTCTATAACCTTGGCCTTTGTAGTTTCCTCTGGTACATAACCGTCTGTAGACAAAGCGCTGCCTTTAAAAGGCGCCCCTTCTTTATACATGCCGCTGTCCGCCGCAATTTTACTGCTAATCTGCTTTACCTGATCTGTAGTCTCATAATCTTCATCCCCAAACAGAAACGTATGGAGCTGCTTTACATTAGACTCCAGAGTCTGGGGGATTACACAGTCCCCTTTTCCAGGCATGTTGGCATTTCCTTTGGCAAACGGAAAGCCTGTGGTCTCACCCATATAATACTTGTTAATATTCAAAGCCATGGTAGTCATATCAGCAAAAGTAATGTTGGTGCTGACATTGGGCAGCACTACAACTAAAATATTATTAAGCACAGAGTACTCCGCCTTCTTAGCCTTTGCAAATGCCAGCTCAATAACCTTCCTCTGCCGTTCTGTCCTGGCATAATCCGTATCCATCAGGCGCAGACGTCCATAAGCCACTGCCTGGACTCCGTCCAAATGCTGCATGCCTGTGCTTTTCAGATGATGAGAGCCTATGCCTGTGGCTTCCACAGTTGCCGTAATAAATCCGTTAATGTATTTAAACTCCGGTTTTGTGATCTCCACATCCACTCCGCCTAGAATATTGATTCCTTCAGCAACAGCCTTCCAGCTAAATGTTATATATTCGGTAATATTCAGATCCAGATTCTTATTAAGAGCTTTCAGAGCCTGCTGCGGCCCTCCATTGGTGTAGGCTGCATTGACCTTTCTGTAAGAACCCTCATCATTAATATTCAGATACGTATCTCTGTATACAGATGCCAGTTTGATCTCACCCGTATCCTCATTGATACAGCAGATAATAATAACATCCGACTGGCAGCCTGCGCCTACATTGCTGCCCCGGCTGTCCACGCCGAATATGGCAATCATCCGGTAGCCCTTCATCTTTTTAATGGTATCCAGAGAGATCTCATTATTCCCCACTTCCTGAGGGTCAAACTCTTCCCGCTGAATCAAAGTAAGCCGCCTTGCAAAATAACCATACGTAAAAATAAATATCAGGGCAAAGCATTCCGCTATGATCATGGAAATGATCCGCCGCCTCAGTTTCTTCTGCTTTGCCTTTTGTGCCCTGGCCTGGGTTGCCCGTTCCCTTGTGCTGCCGTCCGGCGGGGGAATAGTCCCCTTCCTCCTGGCACTGCCGCCCTGGGCCTCTGCCATCCTCTGTGTCCTGGCACTTCCGTTTGCCGCAGCCATCCCTCTTGAACCTGGCGGCCTTCCTCCTGCGGCTGCTCTTTCTGTACCATATTCCTGGCTGGCAGCCGTCTCCCGTCTGGCTGCTCTGTTTCTCTCTTCGTCGGAAAGCCTTACACGTCCTGTTGTCCCTGGTATCGGAGCGACTCTTCCTGTTCCCTCCATACCTGACAAGGATGCAGACCTTCTGCCGCCCCTGTTTTCAGCATCCCGTCCGTAGCTTCCTCTTCTGGATCCAGGGGGCAGCGGCCGCCCTGGCATATCTGCCCTCCCGGGAGCATTTCTTCTGTTTCCGTCAGGCCTCTGCCCAAACTCATTATCATGCTCATAGTTCATGCATATAACCTCGTTTTTACCATGCCCCAAAATCAGTAGGCATTTTTATTGATAAACCCTTTAAAGAATGTCAGTAATAAAATTTTAAAATCCAGCCCAAGGGTCCAGTTTTCAATATAATACAAATCGTGTTCGATCCTCTTAGTAATGGAAGTGTCTCCCCGATACCCGTTTACCTGGGCCCATCCAGTCATTCCGGGCCGGACTTGATGTTTAATCATGTACCTTGGAATCTCTTCTTTAAATTTATCTACAAAAAACGGCCGTTCCGGCCTGGGGCCCACCAAGCTCATCTGCCCCATAAGCACATTAAACAGCTGCGGCATCTCATCAATGCTGGTCTTGCGGATAAACCGGCCGATAGGGGTCACCCTGGAGTCGTTGGGAGTCGTCCATCGGCTTTTTTCCGCTGCCGGGGCCTGTACCTCCATGGAGCGGAATTTATACATCTTAAACGGCCTGCTGTGAAGCCCTACCCGCTCCTGGCAATAAATCAGCGGTCCCGGAGAAGTTATTTTGATGATCGCAGACGTAATCAGCATAATCGGAGAAAACAAAAGGAGTGCCACCAGGGCGCCAAAAATATCAACTGCCCGTTTCATAGTCTTATTCAGCATATTATTCAGGGGAACATGGCGGATATTAATCACCGGAAGTCCTTCCAGGTCCTCCGTAAACGGCCTGGTAGGGATCATGTTATTATAATCCGGAATGAATTTCGTGTGAACCCCCGATTTTTCACAGGAAGCCACAATGTCTTCCAGTTTGGCATACTCCTTTAGTCCCAAGGTAATCGCAATCTCATCCAGCTGATTCAGCTGCAAAATCGAATCCAGCTCCGCAATCTTTCCAAGAAATTTTACTTTTCGGTATTCTTTGCCTGCCGGAACGTGATCATCCAGGATTCCATACACCTGGTATCCCCACTCTGCATTCTGCCTTACTCTGTCAATAAATCCTTCCGCTGCCCGGCTGTAGCCGATCAGCAGGATATGCTTCTGATTATACCCTTTTGCCCGCAGGGAATGAAGAAACTGACGGATAAGATTCCTTTCAACAGTCTCTACCACAACATTAATGGTAAAAAAGTAGAATACCATTCTTGTGGAATACTCCTGAAGATAAGGGTTCTTTTTCAGCAGGAAAAACAGCATGGAGATAATCAAAATCCCTGTTATATTGGCCCTGCAGATATTGGCAAATTCATATCTGCGCCTCTGTATCCTTTTCGGCGTGTACAGCTGAAAAAATGTATACAAGATCAAATACAGCGGAACAATGACGATTAAAGCTCCGAAATAAATGCGGGGCGGCAAAATCCCAATACCAGGATTGAACCACAGGTTGCCCATATACAGGCAAATCCATGCCAATGTATAGGACACAATGATCATCAGTGCATCCAGCACCACATGAAGGCCGTTAAGCTTTTTCTGATTGCTTTTTATCATGATTTTTCACCTTAGTATTAATGTGCTGTCATATCCCATACATTATACATGAAAAATCCCATTCTGATATTAAATTTCTCTTAAAATATGGAAAAATGTTCTTCACATTTAAGCAGTAGAACAAGTATACCTCACGTCTGAGGATTATTCAATAACAATTTTCGCTTGGAAAATTCATATACATACACAGCCATTCCCGCCAAAAGCTCCCACTGAATTGCAAGATAATTTGAGAAATGCCGGGGGTGAAACACTACCTTCTGACAAGTGCCCATGGTTGCAATCCCCTCTTTGATTCCCTCTGCATAGGCCTTCTCAAAGCCCAGATTTTTAAAAAACCCATATTTTACTGCAATGCCTGCTGCCAAAGGAATCATATTGATCATCAGCTGAGGCAAGGGCATATTTTTATAATTCAGGTAAATGTTATTGCGTGCCGCCAGCTTTACCTTAAATTCATTATAGCGGGAGCCGCTGGTTCCGCTTCCTACATGATACACCACTGCTGTGGGGCAGTACATATTGTGGTAGCCGAAGATTTTCGCCCGCCAGCACACATCAATATCCTCCAAATAGGCGAAATGCTTCTCATCAAAATATCCTATGGTCTCAAAGACTTCACGACGGTAGATAGCAGCCCCGGCGCAGGCAGAAAACACCTCACATGAACGATTGTACCCTTTAGAGCTTTGCCCCACGCCTCGCTGGTAGGCCCAGCCAGCCAGGGAATACATGTCTCCTGCATCATCCATCAGCTCTTTATGATGGAGCTGAATCATTTTGCTGCTTACGGCAAAAATCCTTTTGGAACGGCGGATCGAGCGCAGCAGTTCTCCCACAAAATCCGGTTCCGGCTCCGTGTCGTTGTTTAAAAGCAGCACATAGGGAGTCTCTGCCTCACGGATTCCCACATTCACGGCTCCGGAAAACCCGGTGTTCGTCTCAAGAAATATTGCAGGAATCTCATGTTCTTTCAGCCATTCCACGCTTTCATCCGTAGATCCGTTATCTACTACCAGAATCTGAAAATCCCGGCATCTCTGCCGCTGAAGTGCTGCTATGCAAGGTTCCAGAAATGCCCTGCCGTTATAATTGGGAATAATAACCGTTACCGCTAATTGTCCAGCCATATAAATTTCCTCCGCATATTCATTGTGTAAACATCTGGCAAAACAGCTGTTATGCAGATTTACTGCCCCATCAGTTCCCTGATAGCCTCATCCAGCTGGTAGGGTTTTCCGATTTCTTCCTTTTTTAGATCCCGCAGAGCAAAATTAGATTTGCGCAGAGTCAGATTAGGATTGTAATAAGGGTCTCCTTCTTTTAAAATATCCGGCCACTTTTTCGCAAACTTTGCCACCTCACGGTTAAACCGGGCCACCTTCTCCGGCGTGTCCTCCAGTCCCCTGGATTTGGACTCGTAGTGGTAAAGCACTGCATAAGGCGCATAAACCACCATTTTTCCCAGACTCCGTACTTTCATGCAGTAATCAATATCATTAAATGCTACAGCCAGCTCTTCGCTGAATCCTCCTGTTTTCTCAAATATGGTTCTTTTACTCATCATGCAGGCTGCTGTTACTGCACTGTAGTCCTGGGCACACATGGCGCGGTGAAAATAGCTGTTCTCCGCTTTGTGAAGGCCAATAAATGTATGGCCTGCAATACCGCCGAAACCTACCACTACTCCTGCATGCTGTATGGTATCATCCTGATACAGCAGTCTGGCTCCCACAGCTCCCACATCGTCCCTCTGGCAAAAACCCAGCATTTCTTCTATAAAATTCTCTGCGATCAGTTCTGTGTCGTTGTTAAGAAACAGAAGGTATTCCCCTGAAGCATGTTTCACGCCAAAATTATTAATAGCAGAATAATTAAACTCCCTGTCCCAGACAATCACCCGGACTTGCGGAAATTCCTTCTGAACAGCATCATAATATTCAAAGGTTTCCTTCTTTGTGCTGTTGTTCTCCACCACCACAAATTCCACGTTTTTGTAGGTTGCCCTGGTTAAAATAGCCCTCATGCATAAATCCAGATCCTGACAATGGTCTTTATTTGGAATAATAATGGATACTTTCGGGTTCCCCTTAATCTTAAATATGGTGTGGTAAATGCCGTAGTCCACGCCCTTTTCCACTTTTTCAGCCTCGATTCCCATCCGGCGGTAATGTTCCATAATCGCCTTGGAGCCGGCTTCGAAAGCATAAAGTTTGCTCTGCGGATTGCTGGCAGTGGAATCCTGATGGCATCTCCAGTGATACAGTACCTTAGGGATATGCCACACCCCTTTTGCTGCCTCCGTGCACCGGAAAATAAAATCGTAATCCTGGGCCCCGTCAAACTCTTTCCGGAGTCCCCCTACCTTATCCACCAGATCCTTTTTTACCACAAACTGATGGCAGATATAGTTAACGCTGGTCAGCAGATCCGGGTTGAAATCCGGCTTAAAATGAGGGTCAAACAATGCGCCCCCATCCATATCCATCTTATCCTCATCAGAATAGATCACCTGGCAGTCCGGGTGTTCCCTGACGGCTCTGGCACATTCATACAAAGCATTTTCTGTCATGGCATCATCATGATCCGCCAGGACAATGTAATCTCCTGAGGCCATTGCTATGGCTGCATTGGTATTTTCGGAAATTCCCTGGTTTCTCCCAAGCTTTTTATAACGGATACGGGAATCTTTATCCATATACTTTTTAACGGTTTTGTAAATATCAGTTCCCTGAGGACTTCCGTCCGCCAAACAAAGCTCCCAGTTAGGGTACGTCTGGGCCGCAATGGAATCCAGCATTTCCCGCAGATACCGCTCTGGAGTTTTATATAAAGGCATAACAATGGAAAACACAGGGCCATTATCCCACGTCTCTTTTCGCTGCCTTTCCAGCTCCTGGTCAGATGGTTTTGTTAAAGCATACCATTCTCCGTAATCGTAATCATTATCCAGTCCCTGAATCTTATGAACAGATTTAACAAACAGCGCACGGAGGCCGTTTTCCTTCCAGAAATCCATAGCCACCCGGACCGTTTCCATATTCATCAGATCTTTCAGTTTCTGCATCCGTTTGTGGGCTACGCTGGCGCGCTTCCTGATCAGCTCCTCATTGTATTTTATCCGCACTTTCCTGCTGTCACACTGAATCACCAGGTAATAATTCTTTCCCCGCTCATATGGGAACTGAATGTCAAATCCAAAATCGCTGTCATACACTTTGCCATAATAAATCTGGCTTACATCATCTCGTCTGGTGGACACATGTTTAAACTGAATGGCCCGGTGTTTTTCATCCTCCACCCAAAATACCGGCTGGGACTCAGGCGTTTTTCCAATTACCCAGCCATTTAGCTGGATGGAATTTTCCCTGATGCGGACCACATCCACATTATGTTTCATTGGCTGCTTCCTCTTTCACTTCTTTTTTCTCCGGCTTCTCCTCAAAGTTAATCCGCTCCTCCTCAATAACCAAAGGCCTTTTCATAACCCTGCTGTTAATAGCCAAGATATACTCACCCACCAAACCGATAAAAAATATCTGAACAGAACCCAGAAAGCACATGCCAATCAGAAGAGGAGCCATGCCTGCTGCAAACCTGTCCCAATACATCAGCTTCATTACCAGATACACCGCAGCTACAATCATACTGATTCCGCAGCAAATGCCGCCGAAAATCGTGGCCAGCCGCAGCCCCACTTTTGTATAGGAAGTAACGCTCAGCATCGCTGCATCAAACAGCTTGTAAAAGTTGTTGCTGGTCTTGCCTGCACGGCGTCTTGGCTGCTCATAAGGAATCTCTTTCCGCCTGAATCCCAGCTCTGCCACAATCCCCCGAAGAAACGGCGTCGGATCGTCCAAGTCCCGGAGAACCTGAATAAACCGTCTGTCATATAGTCCGAAGCCTGTAAACTGCTCAATCTGTTCCACGTCGGACAGTCTCTTTATCATTTTATAATAACAGCCTCTCAGCCAGTACATAATCGGATTCTCTTTGCTGGACTTTTTAATTCCAATGACAATCTTATATCCGTTTTCCCACTCTCTCACATACTTTGGAATCATCTCCACCGGGTCCTGAAAATCCGCCGCCATAAGAACCGTACAGTCCCCGGTGCTCTGGAGCATGGCATAATAAGGGGAATTAAACTGCCCGAAATTTTTTGCATTAAAGATTCCCTTTATATCTTTGTCATTGCCTGCCAGCCTGCGGATAATGTCTCTTGTCTTATCATTGGAGTCATTGTCAATAAAGATAATTTCATATCCGTAATCGGGCAGGCTTGCTCGAAATGTCTCTCTCAAGGCATCTGCCAGGGCCTCCACATTTTCCTCTTCATTATAACAAGGCACCACGATGCTGATTTTCTTCATAGTAATCTCCTTACTCCATTGTAACCATGACCTTAATCAGGTCTTTAGGCTTATCTCTCATAAGATACAGCGCCTGTTCTATTTTGTCAAACCCTTTCAGATGGTGGGTAACCAGTCTTTCCGGATGAATCCGTCCGTATTTTACCATGTCAAGCATTCTTTCAATACGCACCCGGCCGCCCTCTGCCAGCTCCGTGCGGATCGTTTTCCCTGCCATGCCCCGGCCGCCGGAAAATTTGGGAAAGGGCAGGGAGCCTGTTCCGCCAAAGTAGTTAATGTTGGACACAACGCCCACGCCGTAGCGCACCATGTCAACTGCCTGGGCAAACACCTCATCACCGCCGCCGCAGATAATTACAGAATCCGCCCCCAGACCGTCTGTGCGTTCCAGAACCTGGCGGACTATATCATTGTTTCTGTAATTCAGCACTTCCGTGGCTCCCATCTCTAAAGCGCACTGCACGCATAAAGGACGTTCTCCTACAGCAAGAATCCTTGACGCCCCCTTTAAAGCTGCTCCGGCCACTGCCATCAGTCCTATAGGGCCAATGCCCATAACCACTACCGTATCTCCGAATTTAATATCCGCATTCTCTGCCCCTGTAAATCCCGTGGTTACCACATCCACACACATTAATGCCTGCTTTATGGAGATTCCTCCTGGGATCCTGGCCAGGGTAGTGTCTGCATCCGGAATCAAAAACCTCTCTGAAAACACTCCCGGCTGGCTTCTTCCCAGCTGATGGCCGGAAAAGGGGGCCGATGCATGTTTAAAATTGTGTTCTTGAATTCCTCTTGCACGCCAGTTGGGAGTTATGGCAGGCACAGCCACTATATCTCCCGGCTTAAAGTCCTCTACCAGTTCCCCCGTCTGCACCACCTGGGCCACGCATTCATGCCCCAGCACAAGATTGGGGGCTTTCCTGGAACCGCCGCCAAATACGGTATGCACATCTGAGGAACAGGGAGCCATGGCCACCGGTTCCAGAATGGCCCCGTAAGGCGTCAGCTGAGGCTCAGGCACATCGGCCCACCCCACTGCGCCAGGTTCCTTTAACACAAATGCTTTCATGACAGTTCCTCCAATTTATTACTGCGCAATGCCAATATTTTTACCCTGGTTCCATATCGGCTGCGGATAATGCCTGCAATCTCCTCCGTATATCCGGGAGCAGCGATCAGTATCACGTCAGCAGACTCTTTGTACCAATAGTCTGGGCCTGCAATCAAAAGGTGGGAGACAGGAGCAAACTTTCCCTGCTTAAAGGGCGCTGAATCAATAATATACTTTGCATGATCCTGCAAAACCGTAGTAGCTGCCAGCGTAAATCCCTGATGGCTGGCCCCCCACAGGGCCAGGGATTTTCCTTTCTCTTTCAGGCGGCTGCAAAGTGATGCTATTTGGCTTTGTATATCCGTAAGACTGTGTGCCAGACCGGAGATATCTATGGGTGCAGTTTCTTTTTCTGAACCAGTCAAACCGTCAAAAGCCCTTTCCCTGGCTGTCGGCAAGCCTTTATTCCTCTGCTGGTTTTCATCCTGATCTTTGCGCTTTTTTACGATGACAGACAGGGTATCCCGGTTTACTGTCTCCTGTTCTAAAACTTCGAAGCCATGGCTTTCCAGCAGATATCTGAGCGTATCAAATGTGTAGTAGGCAATATGATCCCGAAGCAGTTCGTAATAGCCATGATACTGCAAAATATATTCCAGGCTTGGAACCGTAATCAGTCCCATCCCTTCTTCTGTCAGATTGTTCCTGATACAGTCTAGCATCACTCCTGGCCTTGGTTGGTGTTCCAGAAAATTAAATGATAAAAACACATCATAAGGCCCATGTTTTCCAAGAACCGTATCCGGGTTCTCTGTAAACCCCTGAACCACATGAAGGCCATCCTCTGCGGCTGTATCTGCCAAAACCTGGCTATGCTCCACGCCATAGGCTCTTACCGGGAATTTAGTCAGTACTTTTAAAAATTCCCCTCTTCCGCATCCAACTTCCAGAAACTTTTTTCCTTCCAGATGATATGTGTCAATCAGATGCCTGTATTGTCTGGTTCTTAAGTCCGTCATGGTGGTAGAGTACCCTCCGGAGCGAATCACATCCCGGTAATAGCTGACAGGCTCACAGTCGAACTGCACCAGGCCGCATGTCCTGCACTGATGAAGGCAAAGCGTAATCCCTTTGTCTTCCTTAACCTCATGTTCGTCCGGAATGTCCTGGGCAGAAGCCGGCATGCCTTTAAACTCCATCAGCTTCGTCCCCTCCAATGTTTGACCACATAAAATGCAGTGATGCGCTTTCCGGCCTTTGTCCTGATCATCATGTTTACTGTTATTATTCTTTATCTCAAGCATACGCTTTATTCCCTCTTCAAACGATATTTCCGGCTTCCATCCTGTTCTCTCCTGAATCTTGCTGATATCCGGTATCAGGTTTGCCGGTCCCTCTGCATTTGGGGGAAGCTGTCCGTACATACAGCTTCCCTTTCCTCCGCACTGCTGATACATTGCTTCCACATACTGTTTTAAAGGCCTGGTCCACTCCCTGCTGCCTGCCAGATTATAAATTCCTTTGCCTAAAGCCGCTTTGTCTGAGAAAGCCAGGGTCAGCAGGCCTTTCACCAGATCTTCTATATAAAGGTAATTCCACTGCTGGGTACATGCCCCCAGTTCCATCCTGCCGCCTTTTAAAAATGTGTCCAGACACGTATTTACCAGGGACCATGGGTGATCTCCAGGCCCGTAGACGCTGAAAATACGTGCGTGGATATACTCCATCCTATAATGATCCCTTGTCTCCCAAACATGGCATATGTCATGGGCCCGCCTTCCAAATTCCACCTTTGCCCTGCCGTACTCCGATATTGGATGACAGTCCATGTCTTCTTTCATAACTGTCTGGCATACTCCATACTCTGCCTGTGATCCGCTGAATACAAACCGACGGCACTTAAGGCTTCTGGCTCCCCACAGCGCCTTCACCCCGTCTTCCACATTCTTTTGCTGCACATCTGCCTTGATCCGGTTACGGCTCCCTGAGCCGTCCCAGCCAAAATGGAAGAAAATATCACAAGTTTCTTTTATTAATGAAGCAATGTTATCCAATGCGCCCAGCTCCATCTCCAGGATATGAAGCCTGTCCTGGCTTCTCCTTTCAGCCAGGTATTCTCTTTGGCATGAACAGATTTCCTCTATACTGTCTGTCAGGCTTTTCAGATTCCGTGAGCCAGGACGCACTACGGCATACACCTGATGTCCCTGGTGCAGCAATTCCTGAATCAATGCCGTTCCCAGAAAGCTTGTAGCTCCTGTTACCACCAGATTCATTTGCTCTTCCCTTCCTTTCTGCAAAGATGTGTTCCCGAAATCTCTCCCCTGCCTTTGAGGCAGATTGGCTGGTTTTCCTACAGGCTAACCCCGAATCCGGGGAATCAGCATATTCTCGTCCATCTCCTCATCTGATAAAAACGGTGCCAAATCCTCCAAAGGCTGTGACACCATGCTCCCATCCTCCAGCCGCTTCGCCGCAGACTTGGGTTCAAAATTTTGTTCCCTGGTCACAAAAACCTCGCAGATAACCGGCCCCTTTGTATGAAGCGCTTTCTCTACTGCATCTCCTACTTCCCCATTATGGCTGGCTCTGATGTAGGGATACCCATACGCCCAGGCCAGCTTCTCCATAGATGGAAAGCTTAAATCTCCGCTGTCTTCGCCGATACCCACCAGCGGCTCCCCAAAGAAGTTCTTCTGCGTCTGCCGGATCGAATGATATCCTCCGTTGTTAATCAGAAAAATCTTTACAGGCATCTGATGGTGGATAATCGTCTGCAGTTCCTGCAGGTTCATCTGGATGCTTCCGTCTCCTGTTAAAAGAACAATATCCTCCCCTGGTTCAGCCATACATGCCCCGATGGCCGCCGGAAGATCATAGCCCATAGATGCAATTGCTGAATTGGTAATAAACCTTTGTCCTTTTTTAATAATATAACCATGCCCCCCTGCTACGCAGGCCGACCCATTGCCTACCACTGTAATTCGGTTCTCCGGCAGTCTGGAACTCAGTTCCTTTACCAAAGCATAAACATTGGCTTTCTTTGTCTCATCTTTAATAAGATGCTTTTCCTGCACTACCGGATATTTTTTCTTCCACATCTGGCAGGTTTCCACCCAGTTCATTCCCCTCAGACCTTTTCCTCCGCTAAATACCGGAGTCTCCGCCATCTCTTTATCAATAACCCGCTCCAGCGCTTCCAGCAAATCCTTAGCGTCAGCGTGAACTGCCATGTTCACATGAATGCTTGGTTTTTTTAACTCTTCTATGTCAACATCATTAATAATCGTATAGGCCTCTCGTGCCCATGTCTCATAATTATACCCAACCTGACGGATGCTGAGACGGCTTCCAACAGAAAATACCAGATCACTGTTCTGAACCGCAAAATTTCCGGGCCGGTCACCCATTCCTCCTGCCCGTCCCACATAGAACGGATCTTCATCGCACATCAGATCCTGGCTGTTCCATCCTGTAGCCACAGGAATCCCCAGCTTTCTCACTACCCTCTCAAATACCCCATAAGCCCCTGCAATACGGATTCCGTTTCCTGCGTTGAAAACAGGTCTGGAGGCACTGGCAATCTTTTCCAGTATCTCCCTGGCCGTTTCATCGTTTACCTTTCCGGGCAGCCCCTGACCTTCTGTCCCTGCCTCGTATTCCTCTGCATTGAATCCTTCCAGTTCATCTGCGTCCACATAAGCTCCCTGAACATTTAATGGAATATCCAGCCACGCAGGCCCAGGACGCCCTGACTGCGCCAAATAAAGGGCCTTCTCCAGACAATACCGGATCTTCTGAGGATCAATAACCATCTCACTGTACTTGGTCATGCATTCTACAGCTTTTATAATGTCGAATTCCTGATCGCCCATGGCCCGGATTCCCACGCCGGACCACCTGGCTGTAGTGTCATACCGTACCTGCCCTGAAAGTACCAGCATAGGAATGGAATCCAGCCAGCCGCCTGCCACTCCGGTGATGGCATTGGTTCCCCCAGGTCCTGTAGTGACGCACAGAGCGGCAATCTTGTTGTGAATTCTGGCATAACTTTCCGCCGCAATGGCACAGGCCTGCTCATGGTGCTGATATAGGCAGCAAAGTCCCTTTTCATGGCCCAGGGAATCATTCAGGTGCATGGCTCCACCCCCTGTGACTGTGAAAACCTGCGTAATTCCCCGCTGTACCAAAGTCCGGGCAATGTAATCAGAAACTTTTATTTTCATAACTGTTGTTTCTCCTTTTTCTTGAAATTTTTCCAAAATATCCGTCTCTGCTGCCGCCCATACCAGGCAGAGCATACCCCCAAATGCCCGCATTCTGCGTCATTTTTCTGCTTTTTCGTATCATGGCGCATATTTTCATAAGTATACCACAAATGTCAGTGGTATAAAAGTCTTTTTAAATCCTGCCATTTCTGCCACTAACCTGCACTTTCCCCCGCAGCCCCTATCCGTTATAATGCAGGAGTAATGCAAATGCGGATTTTCACCAAACACAAAAAAGGAGAGAATCAATTTATGAAAAAACAGATCAAATGGACCGCAGCACTTTCTACCGCAGCTATTATGACTGCCCTGACCCCTTCCTTTTCTTCCCCAGTAATGGCTCAGCCTTCTGGATGGATTCAGGAAAGCGATACCTGGATGTTCTATGACGAGGACGGATATGCTATAACTGATACCTGGAAGAAGCATGACGGAGAGTGGTACTACCTGGATGAGGATGGAAAATTAAGCCTTAATCAGCAGATTGAGGAATACTATGTAGGCTCTGACGGAAAGCGGGTGGTAAACCAGTGGGTAAAACTTCCCAACGAGGATAACTGGGGGGATGACAATGCGCCTGAGTTCTACTGGTACTATCATGGAAAGGACGGCAAAGCCACAGTCTCCAGGTTCAGAACTATTGAAAATAAAACCTACTATTTTGATGGCCAAGGACACATGCTTACCGGCCTTGTGGAAATCGAAGGAGACACCTATTATTTCGGTGAAGACGGCGACGGCGTCATGAAAACCGGCTGGGTACAGCTGGAAAATGAAAACTCTGACGAAGAGCCATCCTGGCACTATTTTAATTCCAATGGAAAGATGGTGCAGAATGAAATAGACAAACGAATCAACGGAAATTATTACACCTTTAAAGACGGCAAGATGCAGACAGGTTGGTATAAGATGCCTGCGGAAGCTGCGGCTGCGGATACCGCTTCTTCTGATACTGCGGCAGAGACCGCAGCTGCGGATACCGCCTCATCAGATACTTCTGCAGAAACTGCAGCTGAGGATACTGCAGCTGAAACCACAGTCT
Organism: uncultured Hungatella sp.; assembly: GCA_949879025.1. Lineage (GTDB taxonomy): Bacteria > Bacillota > Clostridia > Lachnospirales > Lachnospiraceae > UBA3402. The sequence goes on from CATLBO010000026.1 coordinate 16,815, forward strand.
CTGATGCCAATGCAGCCAAAAGCGCTTCAGCCACCCAGGCTCCTGCTGCTGGCTATCAGTACTATGACAGCGACGGAAAACGTGCGTCCGGCTGGAGAACTATCCATGGCATTCCCGGCGTCAGCAGTGAGGATGAGATGCACAAATTCTATTTTAAAAACGGCCAGCCTTACTTTGCCCAGGACGGCATTGAAATCTTCTTTATCAGTTCAAGCAGATATGGCTTTAACAATAAAGGTGAAATGCAGACAGGGCTTCAGAGTGTAGTACTGGAAGACGGTTCTGCTGCCACATACTACTTCGGAACTGACGGTGTTATGAAAACCGGAAAGCAGACTATTTTCAGCGAAGAGGAAGGCATAAATCAGACCTGGTTCTTTCACGCTGACGGTGAGAAACGCGGCCAGGGCTATACAGGAATCCGTGACAATGTGATTTATGAAAACGGCCTCCGCAAGCAGGCTGACCCCAGCTTCCGCTATTCTCCGGTTCAATTTGAAGGAAAGAATTATCTGGTAAGTACGGCAGGAACCATTCAGAAAGCCACTGCTTCCTCCAAGTCTGCTGTAAAGCCGGAACTTGGCGCCGGATACCGTGATTTCAAAGACCTGAGCGAATTCGTATGGACTGTAGATGTTAATGGCATCGTTCAGTAATATAAAATAAGATTATTTATCCACCCGTTCGAAAGCTGCCAAAGTAGGAATATTTTGGCAGCTTTTTCCATATATTTTGTTACAAAATCACATTTTCTGCGTTTATAACATAATAGGTATTTATTACATAATGTACTCTGGGAGTCTCTTGTCGGCAATTTCAGTGAGATAATTTTAGGCCAGGTGTACGCAGTTTAGGAAGCTCACACATAACTATGCTGACTAAACTGCGCTACAGTCGGCTTAAAAGCAGGTGCAGAAGCGATACCGGAAGTACATCATGCTCTATGGAGGAACGATATGAGGGAATTATCAGTTTACTACTGCAATAAGTGCGGCTTCTACGCATACTTCCAGCTGCCTAAGAACGCTGTCTGCCATCATTGCAATATACCTCTGACACGTCTGGATATGAATCACCGCGATTTTACAAGTCTTAGCTATGAAGCCCGGGACCGTCTTATTACTCTCAAGATGATCGAAGCAGTTCCCTCTTTAACCAACCGCATTACTGCACCAGAAAAGTTATATCGGCAAAGAAAGCTGGTAGGCACCCTGACTCAGCAGATTATAGAATTGGAAGCCGAGAATAGCAAACTGAACGAAACTCTCGAATGGATGCATGCCACAATCTGGGACGAGCTGAAAAAGAAGCAGGCTCTAAAAGAAGAAATCCGCCGTCTTAAAGCATTAATCCCTCCGGCTGATGAGGATGTCCAGCAGCAGCTGGCCGAATATTAGTTCTGGCTTGCGGAATATTAAGGGCCATATTCACCGAAATCTCCGCAAAGCAGTGGCAAAGCGCACCTAAGTATTGCCTTTTGTCATTTCTTCCAGGTTATGAGAGATTTGGAGCAAATACTAATAAATAAAAATCGGGACACCCTGCAGCCACTACATCCTTGTTAAAACATGGCTACAGGTATCCCGTTTTTATGAACAGCTATGCTGTCCCATTGTTGTCAGAAACATACCGGGCAATCAGCCGATCCAGTGTTGTCTGCATCTGTGCGACGGTTTTCTGCAGTGTCTCATTATCCTTTTTCAGTTGTTCATTCTCGGCCTTAAGGCTGGCGATCATATCTTTTTCGTTCATTTCGTTTTTCTCCTCTTTCTATTGAATGCCTTAACTATACCCTATTCCTCTCCCTTTGAAAAGGGGATTCAAACGCATAATTCGACAAATTCACCTCAAGAACTATTTTACTAAATTTTTACAGCTTTTGCATCAGAAAAATTTCACTATATATGCCATATCCCTTATCTTTGACCCACAACTTATGGTTTTTTCTTCCAGTTTTGCCTCTTATTCCCACTGTCGAATCATGTCGACAAAAACTTTACGCCTTTTCGTTCTGATGGTAAGAAACTTGTTTCAAAATCGTAAGAATTAGTGCCTGATTTTCACTGGAAATGGAGCTATTCCTATGTTATAATGAGGTCAATCAAAAGAGAAGGAGGTTGTGATGGTATGAAGAAAAGAAAAGTTACCGCAGTTGCACTTTCCTCCTTGTTGATGCTCCTGTCTGCGTTCCCTGTCTATGCAGGTACATGGACGGCACATGACGACGGTACGTGGTCCTACCTTAACGAGGATGGCGAAAGCGTGGTGGGCTGGATCGAAGACGGCGATGACGTATATCATCTTAGCACAGAGGGTCTTAAGACCACTGGATGGTTCAAGTCAAAGGGTTCATGGTACTACTTTGACGAAGACGGCGTTATGGCATCAGACACCTGGATTGATAATTATTATGTAAATTCGGATGGCAAGTGGAAGGGCACGAGATGAACCCCAGGAGGCTAAAGAGAGGCGTGGTTAATAACCATGTCTCTTTTTTGATTTCCGAAAATACCCGCTCCAATATCTTTCAAACCATGCGATTCATATACGACTTTTTTTGCTTCAGATCACTGTGAACATAAATATCCATGGTTACTTTTACTGAAGAATGCCCCAGTATTTCTGAAAGAGCTTTATTGTCAAACCCGTTCTCAATCCATCGGGAAGCGAATGAATGACGCAGGGAATGAATATTAATATCAGGAACGCCGCACTTCCTTAACAGATTCTTGAATTTTCTCTGGACTCCTCTGGGTTCCATGCATTTGGATATCCCTGTCAGAATATAGCAAGCATCGCCTTTTTTGTATCTCTGCATTTTTAAAACAAGAAAATCCGGGAGTGGTATCTCCCGGACTGAAGTCCCTGTCTTAGGTGTTCCTATATATATAATAGTTTTTGACAGCGTTTCTTTTGCAATGCCTTCTGTATCCAAATTCCGAATCCTGGAAACTGTTCGGTTTATCTGTATGGTTCCTCTAAGCCAATTAACATCTTTCCATTGAAGCCCACATAGTTCACCCACCCTGATTCCGGTGCAGATGCAAATCAGCATCCCCAGTTCAAAGCTTTCTCCCGATCCATTCAGATAATGAAGCAGCTTCTCCGAATTTTCCTGGCCGAGCGTACGCATATACGTTTTTTTATATTTGGGAATATAAAAGCACAGTTTTTCTGCTGTTCCTATACCTTTTTCTTCTCCCATTTGGAGAATTCTTTTCAGAAGAAATACAATCAGACGCAGAGTGCTCCAGGACAGTTCCTCTCTCTGCTTTTCCTGCAGATACTGCTTCAAAACCCAATTATTCAATTCCTCTGCCTGCCGCCCTCCAAGACAGGGCAAAATGTGTTTTTCAATTACAGTGATGTACACCGCATAGGTGGTGGGCTTCACCTTATAGCGGATAGATGTCTCCCATTGGCTGCATAATTGAGATATAGCATGGCCTTCAGGCTGCTCCAAATATTCTTTTTCTCTTATCATTTTATTCATCTCCCCTACCACTCCATCAAATGCCAGAAGATTAGCAGGCTTCGCCATCCTGCAGCCCCTTTCGGTTCTGCAGATTTAAGTCTTTCTATAACAATCTCTTCCAAAAACGCGGCCATGCGACGATTTCTGTCAAGCGATGTTTGTACTGTCTTGCATCTCCCTGTATCTGTGTCCTATGTGTCTTTTACAATATATTTCCTTATTTTATTCTAGTGGATACAGCAAACAAATGTCAAGGAAATTGTAAAATATGGAAAATATGGAAAAAATATCCATTTAGTATATTATATGAAACTAACCATCCTCTGCAGGGTTATACACTTAAGGTAGTACCATATTTGAGAGGGGATTAGCCTATGAATGAGCAAGAATTACTGGCAAACCGTATAAAATACTACTGCGACGCCCGTGACATGTCTTTTTATACTCTGGCAAATCGTGCTGCCGTACCGTTGACTACATTAATGCACATTGTCAATTGCTCAACGAAAAATCCAGGTATTTTTACCATTATAAAAATTTGCAGCGGACTGGATATTACCATTACGGAATTCTTTAATTCGGAAGAATTTGTGAATATTGAATTTGAGATCGAGTAACGGCAGTTTTTCTTCATGGCAAGTATGGATGCTTACATAGAAGAATCCATACTGTCTTCGGCAGATAACGGCTAAGCTGGTGTGGAAGCATGTCTGGGCAATATCAGACTACGGTAAAATATTGCTTCTCTGCTATATAAGTTATATAGCAAATACATTGTTGAGCGAAAGGCCATAATAATGGAAGCCCTGAATAAAAACCATTATCCAGCTGTTTCATATATAATGAAATATGGAATAAGTCAAAAAAGGCCGTATGTATAAACATACAGCCGCCTTTGGCTCATTCCATATTTCATCAATCCTGCCGGAGAGGCAACTGTTTCAGTTCCTCTGTCAGTTCTTTAATTGTTGACTGCCTTTCACGAAAAAGATGTTCCCTATTTTGTTCATCATTACTCAGCCTGCCCACTAATTGTCCAAAACGGTCATCTTTGACCATCAGGAGGGCAAATGCAAACTGCTCATAAAGCTCATCTTTTCCTAAATGCAAAGATATTGAAACCTTGTAAGAGTTTCTCTCACAAACATAAACAACAGCTGGGCCGGGAAGCGAGTCCAACAATGCATAAAAGCCTTCGATTGTTTTCCCCAGCTTTGCCATAGCTGCTATACAATGTTTGCCGAGGGTCATAGGAGTGTTCCGTCCTTCCTGGAAAACAGCAGCCAGCTGTTCTCTGTCATCGCCGCACTCCATAAGGCTTTCTCTTTTCCCTGTTTGAACCGTCTGTTCAGCAGGGTAATTATTTGAATCTGACAATGCATAGGTATCTTTCGCCGTTTCTTCCAGCTTTAGCATAGTTGTTACGCAATGTCCGCCGAGGGTCATGGGTGTGTTCCGTCCTTTCTGGAAAACAGCAGCAGGCTGTTCGCTATCACCGTCACGTGCCATAGTTTCCTCTCTTTCCCCCATCCGAACCGACTGTCCGGCAGGGTTAATTATTTATCTCAACTCCTTCAAAATATATTAATGTCCTGCTGGAACAGACAGAACCCCTACAATATATTCCTTCAGGTATTGAAACCGTTTTCTCAGCAGCAGCAAATCCTCATTAAGATTTGCTTCCTCCGTAATCTTCATGGTTTGTATCAAAATTTTTAATACTGCAATATTTTCAATTGTGCCAAATTGAGAAAAATCGCTGAGACATTTAAGAAAATCCGGATCTTTCCGAAATATTTCTTCTACTATCTTTACAGAATCAATAGGTTCCCCAGAAAATGAATAGTATTCCTCCTGGGGAGTTATGACTCCGCTATACCCAGCCTGTACAAGAAGGGTTGAATAAGGCGTTGCCAGAAAAGGGGCCAATGCTTTCAATGTCTTCCGTGTTGGCCTGGTATCATATTTTGTTTCCAAACGGCATAGCTGTGCCTGGGTAATGCCGATTTTCTCAGCAAATGCTCTTTGGGACAGGCCCATATTCTCCCTGGCAGCCTTAATTCTCACTGCCAATGGTTCTGTCTCCTTCAGACCAAATGAGGAATAATCTGCTTCAGATTGTGAATGCCCCTTTATAATATGCTCCTCAGTGCTGGCATTTGACGCATCAACCATTTTGTGCCTCCTTGAATTATATTTTGCCTGTATTTTTATCAATGTACAGATTTACTTTTTATTAATTTTATCATAATTTAATCCTTTGATCAATATATAATATATTATATTATATATTATATTATTCTTTTTGATATAATTTCTTAAAATAATAATATCTTATGCATTGACAAACGTGTCCCTTGGAAATTATAATATTCCATATCTACCGTCTTGGCACTATGGAGGATTTCATATGGCAATCAGAAAAATCAACAGCGGCATACAACCTGCTTTCAAGCAAAACGACATTACCGAATTAGCTAAACTATTCCCAAGGGGATTCTCATATTTCTTTATGCCCTTACTGCCCCCAAAAAATATGAAAGAAAGTGAAGCTTTCTATGTTCCTAATGAAAATATGGAATCTCAGATATATGAAGCCTTCTCTGGAGATGAAAGCAGCGTGTCTATCCTTATTGGGGAAAAAGGGAGCGGAAAATCTACTTTAATCAGACATTGCCTTAAGATGTCTGCAAATCAGGTCAAAATTGAAAAGAACACAATATTTCTATTCAATGTTTTCAACTGCCGCCCACCTTATTCAATGTTTCCTTTTCATATTGAAAACAGAATTGGCTCTGTAAATGCAAAGTTAGAAGAATCTTATCCAAAACTTTCAGAGTATTTTTATTCCCTCCAGGGGCAAAAACAGTTTTATGATTTTACAGAAAAAACACATGCTGATATTCTGCAATATACCAAAGCAAATCTATTAGAACCTTTAAGTCCATCCCGTCAAGAGGCGATGGCATTAGAACATGCCCGCAAGCACGTCTCTGCTGTCTATGAGGCTCTTAAATTACAGTTTCTTCTCACATCCTCTCTATGTCCTATCCAGCGTCTTGTTATTTCGATAGATGGCATTGATGAGTTTACTCCATGCCAAATAGAGGAAATCCTCTGTGCTTTTATAACATTATATAAGCAGTTAAATTCCTTTCCGCAGGATAAAATGCCAAAATACTGTACTGTCAATCTGCTGATTTCTCTCCAGCCGGCTTCATACCGCTCTCTTTATCAGGCACGAAGGCGTCAGGCCTGGCCTGTAAACCGAGTAATTATTATGAATACTTTCTTTAATTTAGAGAAATATTTCAGCAGGCGGCTCCGCCGCTATTCCCAAAAATCATCAGCACAGAATGCGGAGGTCTGGCGAAAATGTCAGCAGCAATTGGGACTGATCTGCCAAAAGTTCGGTGGAAAATATGACTCCATGATCTGGAACTTATCCTTTCACAGTGTTCCTGAAGCATTAAAGCTTTATGCGAAAATACTATGCAATCAAACTTGGATGCGCCAGGGACAGCGAGATTCTGACAATGACTGGTTTAACTCTGAAACCTATATTTTGAATAATATCAGTGTAATCCGCGCCATATCCTGCGGTGATAACGAAATATTTGTTAATACTCCTGAATCACATGTATCTAACTTATTATATAATACGCCTGATAAGGATTACAGCATTCTGTGTCTCTATATTATTGCATTATTTAAAAGACACCTGGATACTGATGAAGTATACGGTTCTGATTTCTTGGTTTTGGGCAATGTAATATCCTTTTTTCAAGACCTTTTTCCCACCATCCCTGATATATCAGCAGACGTGCATACATCACTTAAGTATTTATACAGCCGTAAAATATTAGTAAAAAGCTATACAGATATCTTAGTCCCGGAGAGCCATAGAGAGCCTGACAGCTTATGGGAACATAGCCGCTTATATCTTTCTTCCAAAGGAAAAGAGCTGTGGAATATGCTGCAGGCAGACAGCGTCCTTATGGAAATATGCAGGGAAGATTATTACAGAACATATGATACTGAGGGATGCTTTAATAATAGATACAGCAGTTATGTGTTAATGGAAGATCAGCAAGATGAGCTTTTTATAGATTCGTGCAGAATATTATCTTCGCTTATTGCTTTGGAAGAAACTTATACTGAAGATGCCAGAAAAAATCAAACAGTTTGTCTGCTGACAGAGGCATTGGGGTCTGAAATGATGTGCTCTTATCTGATGCAGGGCATCAAGAAATCCATGGAATATTCTGGGCTTATACGCCAGCCAAATGTATATGAGGCTTTTGCACAAGTCAATGAGAAACTCCATGCACTATGATTCCATATTATCTGCTCCTGAAAAGAGGCCTGCTTTGAAAGCAGGCCCCTTCCAGATTCTTTATTTGATTGTAAATGGGCTGGTAAACACGGCCTTCCGGTCTGCCACGTTTTCTGTCTCCACTTTAAATATAAAATCCCCTCTTGGACATTGATCGATAACCATCGCATTGTCCACACGCCCATCAAGATAAAACTGCTTGGTATACGGAGAAATATCAATGCTGCAGATAACCTCATCAGTATCTATATGGTATATCTCAGCATAGACCCTACTCAGACTATGAGGCGAAGTAATACTTCCTGCTATACCGTACATTTTCCCATATGGCAGCACACCGGATGGATAGCTTGTTACGTCAAGAGTAAGCCATGAATCCTCGGGAGAAGGAGCTGCTACATTAAAATCTGTGCTGACTACTGTGTATATATTTCCTCCAGCATTGGCTTCAACGATGTAGTGATAGTCGCCAGGGATCAGTTTATTAAAAATCAGATATGGATCAAGCAGCTTTTCAAGGTCTCCTGTCGATGAATTTATATATTGTGTCTTGCTCTGTACAACCTCGCCTGACTGATTCACAATTTTACCTGTAATGCTGTCGATTGTTCCTGAAGTGCAGGTTACTGTCCCGCCTAACCCAAAGAACATCCCCTGCTCTAAGCAAATATTAGCAGGTGCCTTTAAATCAATGACTGTCATGGACTCTGGCTGTACCGTTCCAACATCTGTTCCCGTTCCGGTATCAAAAGAAGACACATGTACAGCGTAGATTTCCAGCTGCCCAATGTGGGACATATTATTTACGTCGTCCGCATATAGTCTCTCATTATTCTTCTTCATGCTGTGGGCATACACAGTCATGTAGCCCCTATTGTCTTTTCCGGCACAAAGGGTTGCATGGAGGTATTTGTTACAGGCCGGACAATATGTAAAAACTGGGTCTCCAGCAGATACACTGCCTGAATTCTGATCATAAGGTACCGTAAGGCCCCATTGAGTATATTCCGTAGTAAGTTTAGATGCGTCCCCATATGCCTGCAAAGCTCTGTACAAATTCCCCACACCTGCCTCTGACACCTGTACTCCTCCGGCGGTCAGGCATTGGGATACGAAGTTAGCGCAGTCATTAGAGCTATCACTATTCCAGTTTCCCTGTGCATATTCTATGGCTTTATTCGGCTGATAAGTATCTGCATAGGCCACATAGGAGGGATGACATACTGCAGCGGCTCCGAAAAACATTAAGCTTAGTGACATTAAGCTGGAAATCTTTGTTATCTTTTTCATTGTTATCCTTCTCCTCTGATATATTATTTTGTAACTTGTGATATAAAATATATCACCACCAATTAAGATTGTCAAGCCCTTCTTTTGATTTTCTGCTTGTACTAAACTTTATACCCTTATAAAAAACAAAGGCAGCATTTATAAATAAAATCGTTTATAAATGCACAAACCAAACAGCCGGAAAATTATCAGGAAGAGACATAAAATGGACAGGTTGGAACTTACAAATTATAAATATAAAATTCTCAATGAAATCAGCAGTATTATAAAGATTACATCTGGCGAGGCTTTATCCATCTTTAACTTTTTAGAGCAATGCACCAATACCAGCATTGCTGAGGTATCCCGACTTGACAGTGTTGAAGAGAATAGTAAATTTATATCTGATAACGGGTTATATTACATCAATATAAAATTGGCAGCACTGGCGGTTATAGCATGTTTACTTGATATCAATTTGACCCACGGCGTACTAGGTCTTATTATGGCAATGACAGGGATTAATACAAAAGGAATATATAAACAACCATATCGCCTGCGGCTATCGAAAACAGGGGACATGCTGCTGCACTCGTAAGGACGTTGAAAAAATTTTAGATATTTTATGTGATAAAGATTTACTTGTAAAATTGGATGGTGATCATTTTAGAATCCGGGATACTTGGACGATTTAAATTAACAATCTGTATAAAATATCCGGGTTAGATGAGGCTGAGCACAGGGAGCTGCCCATGCTCAGCCTCTTGAAGTAAAGATAGGCTCATTCTCTGACTCTTTGTCTAAAGTATTGGTGTACTTTCTTTTATTTAATAAAACCAAACACATTTAACAATACAAGAAGCATAAACGCCGGCACAACGACTACTGTCATAGCTTTGTCCCACTTGGTAAGCTTTCCATCCCGCATATTAGCTGTCAGTTCTTTTTCATAGTCTTTCCATCCCCAAATCTTCCATACGAAAAGGCAGGTCAGCAAACAGCCAAGTGGAAGAAGCACATAACCAGTAAAGCAATCAAACCAATCATAGAACCCATAATATTCTGTTCCCCCAAAGTTTGGCCAGGGGAGTCTAACGCTCTTGAGAGGTCCAAACCCTAAGGATGTCAGTATATTTCCGATCCCAATAACAATTGCCGCTACAATAATAGCCTTCTTTCTTCCCATTTTCATTTTAATCTCAAAGGTACGCACGCTGATCTCAATAAATGAGAAAAGGGACGAAAATACAGCGAAGATTAAAGCAATAAAAAACAGCGAACCAATAAACCGTCCGCCTGGCAGATCCTTAAAGATACCGGCCATTACATCAAAGATCAAAGCAGGCCCTTTTTGGACGTCAACGCCAGCACCAAAAGCTGCCGGTATAATAACAAAGCCAGCAAGGATGGCTGCTGCTGTATCCATATAGCTGATTATAAGAGCATCCTTTCGAATATTATTCTCTTTTGGAACATTTGCTCCCAAAGTTGTGAAAATTCCCCACCCAATCCCCACTGAAAACAAAACCTGTGTTACTGCATCAGCAAAGACTTTCACGTTGAAACTGCTGAAATCAGGAAAAAGATAGTACTTTAACCCTTCCAGAGCGCCTTCAGCTGCCAGCATACTGTAAAAGCCGCAGACAACAAGAAGAATAAACAGCGCCGGAAGCATTGCCTTGGAAATCCTCTCAATAATAGTAGTTATACCAAAAAGGAGTAAAAAAACTACAAGAAACAAAACAATGAAGTTGTAAATCAGAGGCTGAATTGGGTCAGAAATAAAATTCTGATAGAATATGTTAGGATCTTGTCCAAAGTCACCGCTGATAATAAACTGAATACCATAGCGCAAAACCCAGCCCCCTACAACTACATAGAAAAAATTAATCATAATGGTACAGATATTTGCCATCCATCCGACAAATCCCCATTTCCTGTTAATCTTTTCAAAGACAGAAACAGTGTCTGATCCTCCATGTCGGCCAATTGCTGTCTCCATCTCCACCATAGGCTTGGCAAGAAGAAGAACAATGATAATATAGGTAAGTATAAAAATCCCTCCGCCTCCGCGATAAGCCAAATAGGGAAACTTCCATACATTTCCAAGTCCAATAGAGGCTCCAGCTGCTACCATTATATAGCCAAAGCGAGATCCCCATTGGGCTTCCCCACTGTGTTTTGGTTTCTTATTTTCAGACATGTTGCCTACTTTCCTTTCTTTGGATTGTTTCATTTAATATAGAACATGTATCTTGCCACATTGTAGCTTCCTTTATCATCTATAGATAAATGTACATAGGCATATTCCTATTCTTAGTTTTAAAATGCACCATAAATAAATGCTGTATTTCCAAAGTACCCCAAAACTATGGTTAAGCCACAGAAGGTAAAAAACAGTACTAGAGACCCAAATTTACTCAAATCCAAAAGTGGATAAAACCCGTTCACAACAGGATTACCTTTAGCATCTACGCACCCTTCCTTCTTACTATGAATTACTGCGGCAATTGTAGCCCCTACCAGACAAACAATAGCAAAATAGCTCCATACATAAGGCTGATTAATTCCTGTATGAATTGTAAACATTCCCCGCCAAACTTGTAATGCATTTTCAAAGCTATCAGCACGAAAAACTACCCAAAGCAATGTTACAATAATAAATGTGATAACTATGTCAATCGCTTTAGCAAGTTTATCTATTCTTTTGCCAATCACTTTATTAACGCAATTAATAATGCCATGGAGCATACCCCATACGACAAACGTCCATCCTGCCCCATGCCATAGGCCAGATACTAACTGTACTGCTAGAAGATTTAAATATGTTCTGATTTCACCTTTCCTGCTTCCACCAAGAGGTATGTAGAGATAATCCTGAAACCAAGATGATAGACTGATATGCCATCTTTTCCAAAAATCAGGCATACTATATGCAATGTATGGTAAATTAAAATTGGGCTTTAAATCAAATCCAAGTATTCGGGAAATGCCAATAGCCATATCTGAATATCCGCTAAAATCAAAATATATTTGTAACGAATAACTTATTGCAGCAAGAATAACAGTACTTGTATTATATGCACTCGGAGCTCTAAAAACATCGCTGACAAATACCCCAAGATGATCAGCAAGTACAACTTTCTTAAAAAGTCCAAAAACAAATATTTGAATTCCTATTGTCAGTCCTTTATAATCAATTCCTTTATAATTCCTTGTCTGAGTAAAAAAATAATCTGATCTAACAATAGGTCCTGCAGTAAATTTAGGAAAGAAAGATAAATAGAGCAAAAAATTTAATATATTCTTTTCACACGAAATCTTCCCTTTATACAAGTCAATTATATAGGAAAGAGCCGAAAATATATAAAAACTGATACCAACAGGCAGCATTATATTAAGCGTCACTCTATTCATTCGGAGAATATGGGTAATGCTTGAGATAAAAAAATTAAAATATTTAAAATATGCTAATACTGCAATTAGAACAGAAATTCCAAATATCAAAATCCATTTATTTCTTGTCTTTTCTATTAAACACCCACAGAAGAATGTAAGTAGTGAAACAAGCACAAGGCATAAGCAGAATTTTACATCTACCATAACTATATAAAAATAGCTCATTACTAATATAAGTGTCAGCTGTATTCGATTCCAGACTGCATTTGTCCTTGTGATATAAAATATCTGTATAATCCATATTAGTATATAAAAGAGGCCAAAGGATAAGATAAAATTAATATTATTTAAGTTCATTCTTCCCTCACCATTCTATCATTTATAATAAAATCTGCTATTGCTTCGGCAATAGCCTTATGTCCATACTTATTAAGATGTCCCGTGCCGACAGCAGTGTTTGTAAATCCATGTGCCAATATATGTTTATCACTATAGAGTTCATCAAATATTTCTGTCATATCAATAAACTCTATACCATTCGACATACAGCATTCCTTAAACAATCTCGCATAATCTTCGTCATATCTAATAATCTCCCCTAACCCATTAATCTCTGTTTTAGGATGATAAAAAATAAGACATTTAACATTGTTCTCTTGGCATATATTTGCTATTCTCTCAATAAATTTGTTTAGTGTATTTTTATAACCAATCATAGAACTTCCGTCATCTGTATCTGCAGATAAATTACTTTCTTTCCATATTTTAATTTGGTTATATAACATAGGAACAGCAGGCAGGTAGATCTTCAGTTTTCGCTTTAGTCCCCTATCAATTGAACTTCCAGGATTTATATATGTGCCTTTCATAACTGACTTCATATCTGTTATATGTAGATTAACCGTATCTGTTTCTATAATAACATAGCGCTTTGGTCTATACTCCTCTAAGGCATCTTCTAAATTCTTAGCACAGCAATATATTGTGTGTCCAGATATTCCAATATTATATGTGTATCCCACATCCTTTTGGTTTAACAAATATGTTACATTTTCATCATAATTAACATTATATCCTTCCATATGGGAACTTCCCATTATAAGATTGTCTACATTATTTTCATTCACCTCATTATTAAACCCATTAGAGTCAACTTTAATCCACGAAAATCCCTCTACCATATTAGTTCTCAATTGGTTATCTGCCAATTTCCAGTCAGTAGATCCTGAATTATTTTCTGTATGAATACTTGGGTATGCGTATCCTATAATAAATATGGATAGAATGCACAGACATATAAAAAAAGCTAGGCCAACTTTTAAAATAGTAATTAAACAGCGGATTATTTTACTCAAGCAATGCACTCCTTTATTGCGTATTTATCAATAAACATATAGTCAATGTAATTGCCTCGATTAAATATATAAATAATATTAAGACTTATCTATATCATATTCCAAGTCAAAATACTATCCTCTTCCAGATCCATCCTCACTGGCCTTCCGACAACGATTTCTGTATATTTCGGAGATATTCCAGTTCCAGGCCTTTTGGGCATAAGATCTTCCCTTTTGATTATCTCTCCAGCCTTCATATCCCTTGTCAATACAAGAGATCTACGTGCTTCAGATCTCGGTATAAGCTCACAGTCAAGAACCGTTTTCTCAGGAGAGCCCAGCACCATGTCAATCCAGTGGAAATTGGCAATTGCCTTCTTAAAGTCTTCCGGATCGCCAGAATGGTAATGATCATTCCCAGGAAGTGTTTTATCCAGCGTAAAATGTTTCTCTATAACTTCTGCTCCCAACAGATATGCCGCAGCAAGAGTCATCATTGTATCATCAGGAGCAACATGATCTGAAAATCCAACTTTGATATCCGTAAAATCTTTTTTTAAAGTCTCAATAATACGAAGATTAGCATCCTCAGGCATTGTCGGATATGAAAGCACACAGTGAAGAATCGTAATGTCTCTGCAACCTGAGTTCTTCAATATACGAATTGCCTCGTCAACCTCAGACAGGTAGGATGCTCCTACAGAAATTACCACTGGTTTACCTTTAGATCCAATATAGCCAATAAACGGCAAATTGGATAGATCAGAAGACGAAATCTTATAAAAGTCAACCATATCTTCCAGATAATCAACCGAAGCATAATCAAACGGAGTAGAAGTATAATCCATACCTTTGCCATGCGCATAGTTACACAACTCCCGGTATTCTGCTTCTCCAAAATGATCATGCTTTAAGAAAAGTTCATACTGAGTTTTAGTTGGCTCTTTGCTAGTGTCCCAATATGCAGGTGAATTCTTAGATACAATCGTTCCGGCTTTATAAGACTGAAACTTCGCACAATCAATGCCAATTTCAGAGGCTTTATCAATATATAACTTCGCAGCCTCAATCGGAGAGATATTAAGTGCTTTTGCAGTATCATAGAAGTTTACACCCATTTCTGCAATCAAATATGGTCTTGTAGTTTTCATAATTTTTCTCCTATCTTTTCAATTAAATTGTTTGTAATCGGACTTTCAATGGAATAAAATACAATTCCGACTAAAGAGCAGATTAATACACTTACACAAAGTATAAGCATATCATTTGTAATTTGGTCATAAATTTTGTTAAAGAATAAGTAGTATAACATTTGTGTAAAAAATATATTGTATGATGCCTTTCCAAGAAGTTCCAATGTCTTGCAATTTAAATTAGTTTTTTTTAAAATTGTATAGACAAACGGTATAATAAACAGACATCCTATCATACTTCGTCCCCGCCAGTACACAAAAAAGAGGGGGTCATAATTTGTATAGCACATTATAAAAATATAAGCAGCACCAATTATAATACAAATTAAAGATACTGCTCTTTCATGCTTAATTTTAAAATCGTTAGCGCAATATACCCCTATTGCAATTATAAAAATATATCTAAATATTAATAGTCTATAACACTCCTCATTCATTAAATATGCTGTCTTTAATATTTCATAGAATAAATTGGCAATAAAGCAAATGAACAACCCTTTTTCTCTATGTCTTCTAACTATAATATCTATAGTTGGAAAAACAATAATATATTGCATCATTATTGGATAATAATAACTTCCTTGTCCTACCCCCCCGGATAAAAAATGTATGACAATTTCATATAATGAATATTTAGTCTGCGGATTTAGCCAAAATAGGGTTTCTTCAGCAAGAAAAGTAATAAAAAATGGTATTGTATATCTAATCCCTTTTCGCATAATATTATTTAATGTATATGAATCAGCCAGCCCATTTATCTTATGCCTTATATTTGATAAACTACCAACATATCCTGAGAGAAACATAAAAATAGGAACAGACATATCTATCCAATATGGAAATAAAAGTTTTGCTCTCATAACATTACTCCACCTATAATGTGTTATTAGAACAAATACAATACAAATTCCTTTTAAAACATCTACATTGCTATTTCTTAAATGCTTATGCTCGTAATTCATGCATCACCTTCCAATGGTATAAATACTTAATTTTACAGCCCATTAATTAACCCCATAACTCGTTGTCTTCCTCCCCGAAGATTATGACTTAAAAGTTTAGTTTGAAATTTCTGGCGGGTGTTCTGTGATAATCCAAGATACATTTTAAGAGTGCTCTCTATAATTTCGTTATCAGGATTAAGGCCAATATATGTAAACCCATTTTCATTACAAACAAATCCGTGCTTTTCCTCCCTCCGGTTTTGGGCCATTGCAATAGATGGAATTCCAAGAATTGCAAGCTCATAGCCTGTCCGTCCTCGAGAAGTAATACCAACATCACAGCTCGTCATAAGCTCAGGCATGTTTCCTACATCATAAAGAACCCTGATATTATCATACTTATTATACTTTAACAGTTCGTCGACATTATTTTTTGCTCTTCCTAAAACAACAATAAATTGATATCCTTTGTATTCAGGCTTAACTACCATACTAAGAAGTCTATCTGAATAATTCTGAGGATCTGCTCCGCCAAATGAAATGAACACACATTTTACCGTATTCTTTATCTCTATAGGCCTGTAGAACATAAAGGTTTTGCCAGCAATATAATACTGTTCTCCTGCCTTTACTTGAGGAAGATCTGATTCATGATATAGAGCATTAAACACGATATCAGCCTTAATCTGGCCTTCACCGTCATCCTCAAAGTTCACAATTTTTGTTTTTGGCAGGACTGACCGAAGTCCAATCATATAATCTATAGAGGTTGTTAAGATATCATTAATAAAGATAGAATAATTCTTTTCTTTGCATATCTCAAAAAGCTCCGCTATACCGTTAACAGGCCTCAAATTGTGTTTCGTATTTCCGAACACCTTTGGATCTGTCTGGTTAATATCATAGTAAATATCTGGTTTAACATAAAATTCATCAGCAAGCTCCAGTGCCCGATAAATGTGTCCAATACCACGTTTGTTATTACCATTTACGTAGATAGCAACACTCTCTTCATTCAAAACTGCTGCAACACTGCGGAGATCATTAAATGTATCAACATCATGCGATTCATTCTCCGAGATCTCAAAAACATCTACCTTCTCACCAATCCTCGTTTCTGGTGTAACAATGGAAGCTCTTGAGATTACAAATGCCCCTGTCTCTAAATAGCATGGCGGAAGATACTGACGGTTTAGGCGTTCTTTGTAATTAGGAACTTTTTTTCCGTGCTTTAGCCCCCATGAAAGATGAGGTGCATTGATTGCAGAAATAACCGTATCCAGATCATTATCTATCGCATAACGAATTGCGGCATTAAGGGTACCAACTTTAAGTGTTGGCGATGTTGGCTGCATAGTGACAATATAATCCCATGTTTTATCTTTCGGAACCGCATCTGCAATAACTGCGTCCAAAGTCACAGCATCACCACAAAGACTTTCGTCACGCCAATGAACTTTTACCCCCATCTGAGTGGCTATAATACGAACATCAGGAGAATCTGTAGACACGACTACATCAGTGATGAGTTCAGAATTTAATGCATTCATTATTGAATAATAAATAAGAGGTCTACCATTGATAATCCGAATATTTTTGTTTGGTATCCCTCTTGAACCTGCGCGAGCTGGAATAATAGCAATAATCTTCATATTAGGAATTAAATTCGATTACAAAGGAGTAACCGAATCTCTCCTTTCTTAATTTAATAAGTATTAGGCGTTTGTGAAACGCCAGAACCCGCATAAAGACGGGATATTTTTTGTTACAAAACGAAACAACTCCTCACTGGTTTATGGTAAAATTGAGATGTCCAGTAACAATCAACCATCCACCGGAAAGGAGTTGTATCTATAATGATACCATACAAACAGCTCTCTTTGGCAGATATTTTCACCGATTGCCAAAATAAATTTGATAACGATAAATATCCGTTCCTTGAACTTCTCGAAAATACCATGAACCTTGATGAAATTGTCCCAGTGTCTTTTGTTTCTCATTTCCACGCTGCCACCGGCAGGCCCCGTAAGCATCTGCTTTATCCAATGCTCAGGGCTCTGTTTTTGCAGCTTATCTTCTCAATCCCAACAACATCCCTGCTGATTGTATTCCTGAAATACTCCCGGGAACTGCGGGACTTCTGCGGGTTTGATGTTGTCCCTGACGCTTCTAACTTCACCCGCTTCAAACAGGATTTCCTGCCGGACTTACAATCCATGTTCAGCCGCCTTGTTGAACTGACCGAACCAATCTGCCAGAAAATCGATAAGGAAAAAGCATCCATGGTTCTCTTTGACACTTCCGGTATTGAGGCATGGGTGACGGAAAACAATCCCAAATACGCCAACCGTATCATAAGACAGCTGAAAGCCTTTAAAAAGTCCAAAGGTCTCGATGATTCCTATGACCCTTATAAAGCTGCTTATGGCTCCATGCCTTCCCACGCAGCCGCTAACCCGGCTATCCAGCAAATGTACATTAATGGGCATTTCTGTTATGCCTATAAATTTGGCATCGTCACAAACGGGCTTGGCATTGTCAGGGACATCACCTTTTATAATAAAGACTTTCTTGAAGCACACCCTGACATTATGGTTGAAAAGAAATCCGACTCCCCGGACGAGGATAAAAGCCTTGCGGATTCCAAAGCACTAATACCCGTATTAAAAGATTTCCTTCAAAAACATCCGCTTATTAATCCGAAAATTTTTCTCGGGGATGCCGCTTTCGACTGCATCGAAATTTATAAATACCTGCTTCAGGAAACATCCATTGAGAAAGCATATATTCCACTTAACGGAAGAATTTCTCTTCCGGAAGCTGACTGTCCCTTAAATGAGAATGGCATTCCCTGCTGTCCAAAGAACCATTCCCTTCAGATGAAACGGGAAGGGGGCAAATCCCATCTGCGCCGCGGCCTCCCTACCATGAAGTTCGTATGCCCAAAAATGAAATGGGAATGGGACAAACTTACAAAGAAATCAAAACGTGTATGCCATTGTGAAGACCCTTGTACGGAATCTTCCTGCGGCAGGATGTTCTATCTTTATCCGGAGAAACACCTGCGTGCTTATCCCGGGACGCTGCGCGGCACACAGGAATGGGATGCCACCTACAAGATCCGTGTGAACGTGGAAAAATCAATCAACCATTTCAAGGACAGCTTTTGTGTTGCCGGACGCAAGACCCAGAATGAAA
>CATLBO010000027.1 GCA_949879025.1 uncultured Hungatella sp.
CATAACAGCAGCCAGCAGTCCGGTCACTTCCTGGTTTCTTGCTGTAATTCCGGGATTTTTAAACAGATTGCCGCTGCCGTCTATATGTGCAGCAAACCGATTTGCCCTCTCCAGTTCCTTGCCTGAGCAGGAGGCAAAACCTCCCTGCCGAAAGGTATTTTCCACGATGCCTTTTCTGGCAGAGCTGATTACTTGATTTCTCTGATTGATCTGCTCTTTCCAGGAACTTTGCTGGGTATGATAGGTCTGCTGAAATCGGATATTCTGTTTTCCGGAGGATTGATAGATCATGCCTTCTTTGGAAAATGCGGAAGGAGCAGTAAATAATCCGGCGCTTTTGCTGCTGCCTGGGGCTTGGCGGGTAAAAAGCACATGTGCAGACTGAGGGGAAATGGTCTGTCCGGCAGTCTGTCTGTAAAGGCTGGAACGGATGCTGTCCAATTCTGTAGTCTGCCCGGTTTTTTCCAGAAGGATTGTCAGCTGTTCCAGATTGAGATCCATCAATAGATCCAGCTTTTCAGCCAGCAGAGAATCCAAACGTGCCAGCTGTTCCGTCAGGTTTTCCCCTTCTGCATATTTCAAAGCAGATCCTAACAAAGCTAAATACATTCTTGACAATTCCTGAAGCTGTTTTGACAGTGCAACATAGGGATCAGGCTGCCATTCCAGAAAAGATTCCCATAATTCTTTTTCCATCTCCAGCACCCATTTAAGCAGTTCGCCTGGAGAAACCACTTTACTGTTAAAGAACCATCTGCGTGTTTCTGAAATTTCTGTAGTGTCTTTTGGCTGCTCCGATTCTTCATCTTTGCAGGATTCCTGAGTTTTTTCGCGTTGTTCCATAATTTTCTGAGACATCTCCTGAATCAGTGCCTCGCCGGCCTTTTCTTCTGCAGGCTGTCTGACAGGCAGAAGCTCTCTGTCTGCACTGGCAGCAGGTTCAAAGGCAATACCGGCTGTTTTTACGTTTGACATATGTTATCCTTCCTTATGCTGGAAATAGGGGTTTATTAAGATATATCGGCGTAATTGCCAAAAGCCTGATAATATAGAAAAAATAACTGGTTATTTTTTCTAATACATACAGTGTTCAAAGTGGATGTGAGCTTCGGAGCGTGTCTGAAGATTACAACAGGAAAGATTACAGCAGGAAGGTGAAAGATCCTTGCGTTTCAGCCATGCAGTTGCTATAATTAAAAAGAGATTAGTAAAAGATGACAGGAAGGGAGTATGGGTATGGAACACAGAGGAGAAAAGGCTTCCCGAACCAACGCCGGCGTGCGGGGGTGGGGGATTACCGGAAAACTGGCGTCTGCTATTGTGATAAGTGTTGTGATTGCTGTGGCGATCCTTCTTGCCATAGTTTATCTTCAGATGTCCCGCGCACTGCTGGATAAAAGTGAGGCTCTGCTGCAGACTACTACGGATCGGACGCTTCAGGAGACTAAGGCATGGATGAACAGCACGCTGACTATGCTGGAAACTCAGAGGGATACCATCGAGTACGAGGACATGGATGTTCCTGCGATGATGGATTATGTTAAGCACACAGTGGGGCAGAATAATGCCTATCCAGCCGGACTGTACGTGGCGCTGACGGATGGTTCCCTGTATCATGCTTCCTTTGTGCCGGGGCCGGATTACGATCCTACTGGAAAAAGCTGGTACCAGGATGGCCTTAAATCCGATTCTTTCCTGTTAGGCGACGTGTATTTTGACGAGGACAGCCAGTCTTATGTGGTAGGTGCTTCCGGTGTGCTCAAGGCAAAA
Source organism: uncultured Hungatella sp. (assembly GCA_949879025.1). GTDB lineage: Bacteria > Bacillota > Clostridia > Lachnospirales > Lachnospiraceae > UBA3402. The sequence goes on from CATLBO010000027.1 coordinate 1,771, forward strand.
GACGGCACGGTACGGGGCGTGGCGGCAGCAGACGTGTATCTGGACTCTATCTCAAAGATTGTCAGTGAAGCCAGACTGGAGGACAGCGGCGGGATTTTCCTGGTGGATACCAGAACCAATATTATCATCGGCCATCGGGACGGGAACGTCATAGGACAGAAACTGGATGAGCTGAAGGACGGCATGTATGTTTATGCCAGTGAGCAAATCCATGGAGGAAAAGCGGGACTGTCTTTGAATGACAATACATATATACAGGTGGAGCAGGTTCCGGGCAGCGACTGGACAGCCGTTGCTTATGTATCCAGATCGGAAGTGCTGCATGAACTGCAGCAGCTGACTATCAGTATGCTTCTAGTAGCAGCTTTTGCTGTGCTGGTTCTGATTCTCCTGGTGGTAATTCAGGTTCGGCGGGTTATTGGCCGTCCGGTTAAGGAACTGAGCCGGGCAGCTACGCGGATTGCCCAGGGCGATCTGGAACAGTCTATCAGCTATCAGTCAAGAGACGAACTGGGAGTTCTGGCCAGTGACTTTAACCAAGTCACTCTCCGGCTTCGGGAATATGTGACGTATATTAATGAGATCTCCGAAAAACTGCGGGAGATCGCAGCAGGTAATCTGGTGTTTACACTGGAAAACCAATATACTGGTGAATTCGAAAAGATCAAAATTGCTTTAGATGAGATATCCCGTGCGCTGAACGGAACCATGGGGCAGCTGCGTACTGTGTCCAGAGATGTGGCAGCAGGAGCCCAGCAGGTTTCTGACGGCGCCACAACCCTGTCTCAGGGTTCTACCGAGCAGGCGTCCGAAGTAGAAACTCTGGCCGGGCACATGAATGTTGTATCGGAAAGCGTGCACAATATTTCCAAAGGGGCCCAGGAAGCCAGCCGCATTTCCAAAGATGTCAGAAACGGGCTCTTGTCAAGCAAGGATAAAATGCAGAACATGACAGAGGTGATTCAGCGGATCAGTGACAAATCCACAGAGATCCATAAGATTGTTAAGACCATAGAGGATATTGCCTTCCAGACCAATATTCTGGCTCTCAACGCCGCTGTGGAGGCTGCCAGGGCAGGGGCTGCCGGAAAAGGATTTGCGGTAGTTGCCGATGAAGTCCGTGCTTTGGCCGGGAAATCTTCTTCTGCAGCCAAAGAGACTACGATTTTGCTGCGCCAGACAGTGGATTCCATGGAAGAGGGAGTCCATGCGGCTCAGGATACGGCAGATTCCATACTGAAGGCAGTGGATCAGGCAGATGAGATGAACAAGTTTATTGACGGAATCGCAGACTACACCAAACAGCAGGATGCCAATGCGGCAGAGATCACCCAGGGAATCGAACAGATCTCCACAGTTGTACAGACTAATGTGGCCACGGCAGAAGCCAGCGCCGCTGCCAGCGAGGAATTGGCAGGCCAGGCATCTATGCTTCGGGAAATGGTTGCAAAATTCCGGATTCGGGAGTCATAATATAATATTGATAAAAAGAACGTTTCCGGACGAAAAGCCCGGAAACGTTTTTTAATTTATGACAATAGAATCTTTACAAAGCATGGATTTATGCGGCTGGCTTTATTTGCCGTATAGGAAAGAAATTTCAGATTAGTCAGATTTAAAGCAATTATGGACAGGACTTAGCCATATTATAGTAAAAAACGGATGGAAAAGATGACAGATACGGTTATCAGAAGGAAGAGGGAAATAAAATCCAGCATAGGATTATTTGAAGAGGAGAAGGCGGTTCTCAGCCAGGCAGCCAGATTATTAGTCAGGGAGAAGCTTATAAATACGGAAGAACAAGTGCGCTTTCTGTCTCTTCTTAAGGAGGAAGGGTAATTGGCGCTGCTGCGGGCAGTCATTTACTGCCGCTGCAGTACAGAGGAAGAGAGCCAGGCAGATGCTCTGCGTAATCAGATTGGGGAGAGCGAGGCATGCGTCAGGGAGCAGGGATGGGCTTTGACAGACAGATATGTGGAACTGAAAAGCGGGACTACCACAAAAGGAAGAGACGAGTATAACAGGCTATTTGAGGATTTACTGTCTGATAGGTTTGACATTATTGTCATAAAGAGCCAGGATCGCCTCATGCGCAATGTGAAAGACTGGTATCTGTTTCTGGACAGGATGTTAAGCTGCAAGAAACGGCTGTTTATATACATAGAACGAAAGTTTTACACGGCAGACGACGCTTTGATTACTGGGATCAAGGCTATATTGGCAGAGGAATACAGCAGGGAGTTAAGCAAAAAGATTAATAATGCTCATCACTGCCGCCAGGTTAACGGCGGAAAGGCGGTGCTGACATCAAGGGTGTTTGGTTTTTGCAGAATGTCTGATGGTACCTTGCAGGTCCAGGAGGAGGAAGCTGAGATTATCAGAAAAATATACAGTTACTGTGCAGCTGGATACGGCAGCCGGAGAATTGCCAATATGTTTTTGGAACAGGGGTACTTAAAGAGAACAGGCAGTCCTTTGACGGCTGCCTGTGTAGGAAGGATCATCCGCAATCCTCTGTACAAAGGAACTATGGTTATGAACCGGTTGCACTTTGATTTTGATACGAAACAGACAGTGAAGAATCCAAGAGAGAAGTGGATTTACAGAGAGGGGGCGGTTCCGGGGATTGTGGATAAGGATTTGTGGGATCAGGCAAACCAGGCTATGACGGACAGAGCAAACCATTTCTGTCCCAATGGAATTAAAAGCAGCAGAGGTTCTTATGACTTGTCTGGTAAGATCATCTGCAGCCAGTGCCAGAAACCATATTACAGGATAAGGAGATCCGGGGCCGGAAAACGAGAGGTAATTGAGTGGAAATGCTCTAATTATCTGAAACGGGGAAAGAAGGCAGGGTACAATGCATCTGGAAGCTGTGACAGCGTCCATCTGGATGAAGACATTTTGTTTGAAATACTTAAGCAGATTTGTACAGAGATTTATCCGCTTAAGGGACAGCATAAGGATTGCATGATCAATCACGGAATTCAGCTTTTTTCAAAGGCTTTGAGCCATATGCCTGCCTGCGGCAGGCAGGAGAAGATTGAGAGTGAGAAAAAGCGGCTGGAGGGACAGAAGGATTTTCTTCTGAGCAAATTTTTGGAAGGGGTAATCTCTGACAGGGATTATCAGAAAAAGAATCAGGAACTGGAGAGAAAACTTGACGGCCTGAAAGCCCAGAAGGATGGACTGGCCACAAGGGAGCAGGAGACAGAGGAGCTGGAACAGCGCATAAGGATCATAGAGGAACGATTAAAAAACGGAGGAATCGACAAGGCTTTGGTGATTCATATGCTGCAGGATGTAAGCGAAATCCGAGTGCATGCGTGGCAGCTGGAGATCTGCTTTAACCCTTTGAAAAGCCATGTCCCAGTGCGGATCGATTATCCCTTTGGACCGGAGACGATGAAGGGTAGATTTTTAGACCGGAGAAAGATTGTGGAAATATTAAAGAAAAACCCATGTGCAACTGCCGGAAAAATGGGAGAAGAAATGGGGCGCTCTGTTCATATGGTAAGAAACCGTATGGAGGAGCTGACAAAAGGAGGATACATTCGGTTTCAGGGAAAGGGCGGACATGGAAGGTGGGAAATATTAAAGGAGCTTCCAAAGAAGGAGGCAAGCATCAAGGCTGGCGGATTGTAGGGTTTTGGCAACCCTGCCTTATATGGCCTGCCCTGCAGGAGACAGGAAGCAGAGGATGCATAATCCTATTATTCTGTCCTCACAGCTCTTTAAGATGGATATGCTGGTAATGTCTATTGTAATTTTGTGCATTTTGTCTACATTCTTGTATCAGGTTATTGCAGTGCTGGAGAAGCGGTTCTTATAATAAGAAATAAGACCTCTATCATTCCCGCTGTCGACTGGAATGAGCAGGCCAAAGCCGAGAAATCCTGCTTATGGCGATGGAAGATTATCTTAAAGGCGTGATGAACGGCAAGAGAAAGAAGAAGTGAAAGAGGACGAGAAAATCAGAAAGAGCATTTACAGCATTCTTGCTGCAGGAACAGCGGGAACACGCACCTCACAGGATATGGGATGATAACAGACAGGGCGGCGGGATAGCCGATATCAGCCCCGCCGCCGTGTTTAGCGTTCTGTCTGCGTGACAGACTATTAATCTGCATGTGTTACAAAATCAGGATTATCCCAGTACAGTCAATACGAATCCTACTACTGAAAACAAGTTACATAAGCAATGAAAATATATGCTTATATACAAATTCTTTTTCTTATATGCCACATACGCAACTGGTATAAATGCTAATATACGAAATACATTATTAAAAGGCAGCCAAAAATGATAGAGTGAAAACAAAACACCTATAAGTATTGGAGTAATCGAACTTTGCTTTTTATAATGAGATGTTAAATATCCTCTAAAATATAATTCTTCTGTTACTGGTGCAATTAGCACATTAAAGATACTATAATATACACAAGTCAAAATCAGTATTGGCTTTGAAAATGATTTCAAATACTCAAAATTTGTCCAGTCAAAGCCCGCTGGTAAATTGTTAAGTACATTGCTTCTCATGGCTGCAAATATTTGGTTTTCAACAGGCAGAACAAAAATAGACAGCAAGCCTGCAATCCCAAAGAACACAAATGCAATTAATAACATTTTCCAAACTGCAATCTTTTCCTGCCCGGCAAATGCACTTTTAAGAGAATATGCTCCATATTCTTTTTTACTTGCCCATATAATCACCCCTAATTCCATAGGTATTAATATAAATGTCCCTAAAATACAAAAGAGCAGTATATGTGGTATATTACAAAAATGCCCCAATAACAAATAACTTAAACTTAAAACTGCGGCGGGTGCAAAAATTCTTAATGAAAGTCCTTTTATGTCTATTTTATTCATATAAATATCCCTCGCTAAACTCCGGATTGTCAATTAGTTTGCTAATTAGTATAGCACATCTTCCCGTTGAAAGCAATCTGCGTTCTATGTCCGTTCCGACTTTCCAGACGGTCAAGGGACGAGCAGTATTTTTTCGAAGATGAAACAAAAAGGCATTGGAAGATGGGAAAGGATGGATATGGATTAAAAACGCTGTATACAGCAGGACTAAGAAAGGAATACCCGGACTGTAGGATGAATTCAGAAAAGAGACAGGATGTGGACTAGAGTAAAAAATGAGGATTGTGGGAAAACCTGGTTTAATATATAATAAGATTAGGTAGATTCCTGCACATTGGAGGAAAGCATGACAGACAAAGAAAAAATTTTTGTGGGGCAATTTAAACCAGTCACGATCCAGGATGACATGATGTTCGGCACCGTGATGGCAGATCCTGAATACTGCAAGCCATTTTTGGAAACGATCCTGGGGGTAAAGATTCAAAAGCTCGAGTATCCGGAGAGACAGAAGACCATTGACCTTACGGTGAACGCAAAATCAATCCGTATGGATGTGTACATTGAGGATGGGGAACACACGGTCTATGACGTTGAGATGCAAACCGGCAGGAACCGAAATCTTCCGAAAAGATCCAGGTATTATTCGGGACTCATAGACTTAAACATCCTTGCCAAAGGAGAAGATTACAACCAGTTAAAGAAGAGCCTGGTAATTTTTATCTGTACATTCGATCCGTTTGGCCATGACGAATATCTTTATCGCTGCGGAGAGTATCATCAGCTAAGCGATGGTTCTTATCATCCTTTAGGGGATGACGCATGGAAGGTCTTTGTGAATGCCAGAGGGCATAAGGGGGATGTGAGTAACGGATTCAGGTGCCTAATGCGCTATATCATGGACGGGGAAGTACAGGATACTTACACCCAGGCACTGGAAAACAAAGTGGCACTTGTAAATAATGATGAGGAATGGAAGGTGAGTTATATGACATGGGCAATCAAACTGGCAGATGAATGGCGTGAAGCACGTGAGGAAGGCCGTAAGGAAGGCAATATTTCGACATTATATGGGCTGTACAGCGATGGCGGCATAACTTTGGAGAAAGACGCTGTCAAAGCTGGAATGTCTGAACAAACCTTTCTTGAAGCGGCAAAAAGAATTATGGAGATATAATCCCTCTATGAAGCCCCGGAATTTGCGGGGCTTTTGCTGCATAATCCAAACAAAACCTAAGATTTACATCACCTTCGCTCTACATGTTATTTTCAGCAGGTCCCTTTAAATTATTCTCGTAATTTGAATTTATCTCATTAAAAATATCTTGTGCCAGAGCGTCTTTCGATATTTCAACATCTTTAGATAAGTAATTTCTTGTAAGTTTATTTTGCATCATTTCATAGGCATAGTCCTGTATCCATAGCTTTAATAATTTATAGCCATCAGCTGTGTTTGCAATGTGAGCCAGAAACCAAGTACCGCTGTTTTCTTCGCCGTGGTCGGTGTGGAGTGTTCTTTGCAGGTAGAATAATATTTCATCTGCATTATCTGAGGCGGGTGTAACCTTAGTTATATTCAGGGTACTGTCAATAGATTCAACTTTATTAGATTTTGCCAGTGCTGCCTGATATGCAAATGCCTCCGCCAATAGTTTGTTTTCTTTTCTCGCATTGGTGGAAAGATCATAATATATATCCAGATCAGGCATATTTTTTGTCAGATATACCTCCAAATAGGAATTAGTGAAATCTTCCAGCAGCTGGCAGGCGCCTTCGGCAATCGTAATGGTGCGTGCATTGGGATTGTTAAGGGCCGCCGCCACTTTTCTGCTGTTCTCCTCAAAAAGCATTGCAGCATTCTCTGCTGATAGATCGCTTTCAAATGCGTATTTAGTATCAGGCTTGATTGCTGCTTTTGTGTCCGCACCGTCTTTTTTGATCAAGACACGAACCAGAGCTTCAGCCTCCGCATCACCCAGCATATATAATTTTTCTGATTCTTGTGATTCATCAATCGCTGCAAATGCTGATATACCTGGTGTCAGCGTAAGTGCACAAACAAGTAAAACTCCCATTAATCTTTTTCCCCTCAACGTCAAGATAAACCTCCTTTGTCATTGCTTATAGACGTTTGCGAAACGCCTCACGCTGGATAAATGCGGCGTTTTAATTTCAAAAAACAAACAATCCCTCACTGGATACGGCACAATAGAGTGGCTTGGAAATTAAAAATCATACACCCAAGAAATGGGTTGTTCTGATATCTATGATACCACATAAACAGCCTTCTTTGGAAGATATTTTTTCAGATTGCTAAGATAAATTTCAAAATGACAAACCTGCTTTTTCCTTATTAGAAACTGGCTTCTGAAATCACTCATTTCAAACAGTATTACAATTCTCTGATAAAGGTCAGTCTGTATATGATGCTAAATTACTGATTCCTGCACCAAAAGATTTCTTTGCAAAGCATCCGCTTATAAATCCCAAAACATTTCCTGGTGATGTGGCATTTGACCCATGTCAGCTTTATAGCGGACTGCTGACGGGCTGAAGGTTTGACAGCTGCTGTTCCTGAGAGCAGGATAACGGATAAGCTTTGGAGTGATGCCGCCTGACATAATAAGGGATTGATGATTGACGCTCCCAGGATTTTTGCTGTATGATTGATGTAGGAGGAAATTCGGGAGCGCATGTTAGAGGGCGGTGAATTCACCGGAATTTCCGCAGGACACCAGCAGGAAGACGGAGGAGAAAAATGAGCCAGGAATTAATATTGGAATACAGTGACACGCAGGAGCTTTGAGGGGAACGGATAGATTTTCAGGGAAGCTCCAGAGTGTGGGAGCCATTGTGCGGGGATGAGATGTGCATGTATTGGGTTTTTGACTTGTGTGGCTTCGGGAGAAAACACAAAAAAGGCTGCGGTTAGAACCATGGAAGGCAGCAGCCTATGGAAAAAGAAGGCTATATATTTGCTATAATAGGACAATATTTTAAATCTGTATTCCATCTGTAAAATCCAATAAGATAAAAGAAGGATATTCAGTTGGAGAAAGGTTATGGATAACGAAAGCGTATTAAAAAAGATCGAAGAACTAATGACACAGCGTGGATATACCAAATATAAACTGGCTAAGCTAAGCGGCATCAGCAAATCCACAATCACTACCATATTCAACAAGAGAAGTACAGTGAGCCTGTATAATCTGTCAAGGATATGCTGCGCATTTAATCTGACTTTGTCGGAGTTTTTTGCCATGATGGAGGGTAAGTCAGATGAAGGGCTGATTCAGGAATTTCCTCTGGAATGGTGGAGCAGCCTGCCGCCGGAAAAGCGGCGCCAGGTAAGCACGATTATGTACGCAGTAGCACAGTTGGATTTGGGGAGAAGGTGATCTGGGATTCAAAAAATGGGAAGCTGCGGCGCTGCATTTAGCAGCATTACCGCAGTATTTCTATTTTAGATAATGCAAAGGTTTGCAATTCAGGCATTATGACGAAAACTATTAAAAGATGAAAAAACAATTGAGAGAATGTTGACAATATATGGTACTTGTATATAATGTTAATACGGGCTTGGCCAGGGGGCCTGGCGCGAATAATATTTTGGAGGAATATTGTGAGAAAGGGAAAGTTATTGAAAGTGTTTGCAGCATCGGCATCAGCGTTTAGCCTGGTGGCGTGTTCCGGTTCCGGAACCAATGAGACTACGGCAGCACCGGAGACGACTACGGCAGCTGAGGCATCGGCAGATGAAACTACCTCTGCACAGGAAGAGACAACTGAGGAGGCCAAGCAGGCTGAGGGTCCGGTAATCTATGAGGCAAAGGGAAGCGGCTACGGCGGAGAGCTGAATTTGAAGGTTACCATTGACGACGGAACCATTACGGAGCTGGAACTGGGGGATCATCATGAGACAAACGTAGTAATGGACAGGGCATTTCCTGTTATCAGAGAAAGGATACTGGAGGCAAACTCTCCGGAAGTGGACAGCGTGACAGCTGCGACTTTTTCTTCTTATGCAGTAAAGGCGGCAGTGGCGGATGCCATGGCCCAGGCAGGCCTTGAGGCGGCAGATATTACCATGGCCACGGCAGGTCCTGAAAAAGAGGCAAAGACCCTTGAGGATGTGACTGCGGATATTGTGGTTGTAGGCGGCGGCCCATCCGGACTTGCGGCAGCCATTACGGCAAAGCAGACGAACAAGGATGCCAATGTGATCGTTGTGGAAAAGATGGATATTTTAAGCGGAAACGGCAAGTTTGACATGAACTTTTATGACCTGATAAACTCCCAGGCTCAGAAAGAGGCAGGCAATGAAAAGTGGACAGTGAATCAGGTGGAGAATTTTATAGAGGAAAAATCTTCGGCCGGGGACAGTGAAGCCCGCATAAAAGTGTGGGCGGAGCAGGAGAATGTGCTGGACGCATGGCTTCGCGATATGGGTGTGGAACTGAATAACAATTACGGCGCCATGAACCATATGGCAGAGGAAGATCAGTATGCCGGGGAAGTGATTCAGGCAGGTATGGAGGAGTGCGCCAGGGAACTGGGTATTGATATCCGCACCGGAACCAAAGGCGTGGATCTGATTATGGAAGACAAACGATGCACAGGCGTCAGCGTGGAAAACAATAATAAAGAAAGCTATGTCATTAAGGCACAGCATACCATTATTGCCACAGGCGGATTCTGCAGCAGTAAAGAACTTCTGGCGGAGTATGCGCCGGGATATGAGGTACTGAACACTTCCAATCAGATGGGAACTACAGGTGATTTCGTAAAGGTATTTGAGAAGAACGGGTTTAAAATGGAGAACATGAGCAATGTGAGAGTGTTCCCCAATATTATTGTTCCCCGCAGGGATCTGACTGGCGGCGCAGACGTAAACATTCTGGTAAACAAGGAAGGAACCCGCTTTATTTCTGAAAATGCAGGCGGCCTGGAACTGGGAACCACCATTCAGGCTCAGCCGGACGGAGCGGTATTCTCCATTACAGACAAGACAGGGTATGACTCTTTCTACAGAATCCGTAAGCATGTGGGTCTGGGATATTATTCCGAAGGCCAGACTTTAGGAGAGCTGGCAGAGGCGCTGGGGATTGATGCGGCAGGCCTGGAGGCTGCAGTTGCAGCCTTTAATGAGGCGGCAGAGGCCGGCAGTGAGGATGAGCTGTTAAAGGCTGTTCCGTCACGTCCTCTGGATGCCCAGGGACCGTACTACGGCGTACGCATAGAGGCTGCTAACCATATGACAAAAGGCGGCGTTTCCTGCAATGAAAATGCGCAGGTGCTGTATGAGGATGGAACGGCAGCAGAAGGCCTATATGCTGCAGGCGAAGTAACATGGCAGTCAGGCGGATATTCCCAGTCCGTAGCATTCGGACGGGTTGCCGGTGAGCAGGCGGCTTTGAATCTGGAGTAAACAGGCAGAACAGGCATAAAAATACAAGACAGGCTTCCCGGGCGCTTTCGGGAAGCCTGTCTTGTATTTTTACTGCCTGTTCAGGACATTACTATATTGGGAATGTTTATCCAATCATTTTGAAACCGAAAAAAATAGTATTTCTTATGGAAGTATGATATAATCAAAGCAGTCAAAAGTTTCTTCGCATTGGGGGAGGTTTTATTATGATGGTTGAACTGGGAAGAGAGAAACGCCATAGTATCAGGCCAATCTGCGAGGGCAGCAAAGAGGTGCTGGTACGAGGGGCCGTGGATGGAACCATGGGAAGGGTGTGGGTACCTGGCCTTGGCCCTTCTCCGTATTGCCTTATCGGATCAGGGGATTTTGCCTATCTTTTAGGCTTGCCGCCTAAGGGCGCCGGCGCATTGGATTTAAAAAGCCAGATTTACCAGTCGGTCTCCCATGCGTTTATTTACCCGGAAAATGAGCGGTGGGAGCAGTGGCTTCAGAATGAATTTGACGGACAGCTGCGCATGGTAACCCGGTATGCCCTGAAAAAGGACGAGCATCATTTTGATGCGGACAGGCTGAAATCTTACGTAAAATCTGTACCGCAGGGAATCCGCATCAGGCGGATTGACGAGAGGCTGTATCATTTGGCCATGAAGGAAGAGTGGAGCCGGGATCTGTGCTCCAATTTTGAGGATTACAAGCATTTTGAAACCTGTGGATTTGGGTACGCCGCCATGAAAGGGCACCGGTTAGTATCCGGATGCTCCGCCTATGGAGCCAGTGAGGGCATGATGGAGATTCAGGTGGACACCAGAAAGGACTTCCGCAGGCAGGGACTGGCCTTGGCCTGCAGCGCCGCATTTGTGCTGGAGTGCCTGGAAAAGAACCTTATTCCAAACTGGGATGCGGCCAACCAGCAGTCTGTGGAACTGGCGGAAAAGCTGGGATATGTGTTTGAGCAGGAATATCAGGTATACCAGCTTTTGTGATTGCATTCCAAAGCTGCAGAAACAATGCGCCCATGAGCAGTCCGGTTTCAAGGAACCGGATATTTTCACAGAAAGGGGAACAAATTATGGACAGGGAAAAAATTTTTCATGCCGTGGATCATACGCTCTTGACCCAGCAGGCAACTTGGGGGGAGATTCAGCAGATTTGTGATGACGCCATGAAGTACAAGACAGCATCAGTATGCATTCCGCCTTCCTACGTGGAGGCAGTGAAAGAGTATGTGGGGGAGAAGATGAGGGTGTGCACGGTCATCGGATTCCCCAACGGATATAATACTACGGCAGCCAAGGTATTTGAAACGGAAGATGCCCTGGAAAACGGCGCTGACGAGATTGACATGGTGATTAATATCGGGGATCTGAGGGATAAACGGTATGACAGAGTCCTGGAGGAGATCCGCACCATTAAAGCAGTGTGCGGTGATCACGTGCTGAAGGTAATTATTGAAACGTGCCTTCTGACAGAAGAGGAGAAGATCAGAATGTGCCGTCTGGTGACAGAGGCAGGAGCAGATTTTATTAAGACTTCAACAGGCTTTTCCACAGCAGGCGCCTCCTTTGAGGATATCCGCCTGTTTGCAGATCATGTGGGGCCTAAGGTAAAGATAAAGGCAGCAGGAGGCATTTCCTCTTTTGAGGATGCCCAGAAGTTTATGGAGCTGGGAGCAGAAAGACTGGGCACCAGCAGGATCGTAAAACTGGCAAAGGCGGAGGAACAGAATGGACAGACAGAAACTGATTCAGGCGGCTATTAAGGTGCTGCCAAAGTCTTATGTGCCATACTCTCATTTTCATGTAGCAGCCGCACTTTTATGTAAGGACGGAACAATATATACCGGGATTAATATTGAAAATGCGGCATATACACCTACAGTGTGTGCAGAGAGAAGCGCATTTTTCAGAGCCATTAATGAGGAAAAGCGGGAGTTTGAAGCTATAGCTGTTTGCGGGGGCAAAGACGGGATTGTAACAGACTACTGTGCCCCATGCGGCGTGTGCCGGCAGGTAATGCGGGAATTCTGCGACCCCGGCACATTTAAGGTGATTCTGGCAAAATCAGAGGATGAATATAAAGAATTTCTTCTTAAAGAGCTGCTTCCCATGGGATTTGGGCCGGAAAACCTTTTATGAACCAGGGGGATTGACAGATGCGGATGTATGATTTAATAGAAAAAAAGAAGCAGGGGGGAACTCTTACCAGACAGGAAATCCATGACATGGTGCAGGGATTTGTAAACGGGGAGATTCCGGATTATCAAATGGCCGCCATGCTTATGGCCATATATTTCAGAGGCATGGAAAGAGAAGAGACGCTGGGGCTTACCCTGGAGATGGCGGCTTCAGGGGACATGGTGGATCTGTCAGCCATTGAAGGAATAAAAGTGGATAAACACAGTACCGGGGGCGTGGGGGATAAAACTACCCTTGTTATCGGCCCTCTGGCGGCTTCGCTTGGGGTGAGGGTGGCTAAAATGTCAGGAAGAGGGCTGGGCCATACCGGAGGGACCATTGATAAGATGGAGTCCATACCAGGGCTGCGCACTGCCATTGGCCGGGAACGTTTTTTTGAGATTGTTAATGAGACAGGGATTGCGGTTATCGGCCAGTCTGGAAATATGGTGCCGGCTGACAAGAAACTGTATGCCCTGAGGGATGTGACAGCTACGGTGGACAGTATTCCTCTTATTGCTTCGTCGATTATGAGCAAGAAGATTGCAGCAGGCAGCGACGGCATTGTTCTGGATGTGAAGACAGGAAGCGGAGCTTTTATGAAAAACCTTGAGGATTCCATTGCTTTGGCAAAAGAGATGGTTGCCATTGGGACAGGAGCCGGAAGACGGTGCTGTGCCCTGATTACAGATATGGATGTGCCGTTAGGGTCTGCCATCGGCAATTCCCTTGAAGTTATGGAAGCCATAGAAACGCTGAAAGGCCACGGCCCTGAAGATTTAACAGAGGTTTGCCTGCAGCTGTGTGCCCATATGCTTTCCATGGCAGGCAGGGGCGATGCAGATACCTGTTATGCCATGGCAAAAGAAGCCATGGCGGACGGAAGAGGACTTAAGACCCTGGCAGCCATGGTGAAAGCTCAGGGAGGGGATGAAAGCTATATCCTGAATCCTGATAAATTTTCCAAGGCTCCATGTTTCTGTGAAGTAAGAGCAGAGGCAGAGGGGCGCATCGTACATATTGATGCAGCAGGATGCGGAATTGCTTCTGCAATGCTGGGAGCAGGCCGTCAGAAGAAGGAAGATGCCATTGACTACTGCGCCGGGATACGTCTGAATAAAAAGTATGGCGATGTAGTGAAAAAAGGTGATGTCATAGGTACCCTTTATGCATCTAAAAAAGAATTGTTTGAAGGGGCTTCTAAAAAATTGTTATCTGCGTATACTATAGCAGAGAAAAGTAACAAAGCCTTGGCGGAAAAGAAACTTATATATGCCAGAGTGACAAAGGACGGGGTAGAGCGGATGACGTAACAGGCAAGTGCTGTCGGATGTATGTTACCGTTTGCCGGCGGCCTGCAACAGATGTAACACATTTCCTCAAAAGTAAATAAATATAGGATTGAAAAAATACATACGGTATTGTATAATAATCGTATTAAAAGACAGGGTTGTAATTCCTGGAATGTTCGACAATCTTACGTATCTTTGAACCTACATTATGACATAAGGGATTCCTATATTTTCCGGTGGATGTCAGGCCTCCTCTGAGTGGAAGGCAGAAGCCGGAGTGCGGTCACCCACCTAGCATTGCTAGGCGTCAAATTGTAAGAACCGGCATTTTGGGATTACAAAAGATGAAAGCAGCGAGTGATCGCTGCTTTATCTTTTTGCAAAAATGTGGTAATCTATACATAAAAGACACACTTTCATGGATTTGGCGGCATAACAGAGACATCTGCTGCCATGGCAGAATGTGACTTGACAAATTTAAGAGAAAACGGAAAGGGTTACAGATGAACGAACACAAATTTCGGGACTACATTTATTGGGGAGTGACGGCAGTGCTGGTGATTGTCACCTGCATTGCAGCAGCCCTTGTCTTTATCCGCTGGCAGACAGTGTATGGAGCGATCAAATATGTAAACCGTGTATTGGCGCCTATTATTTACGGAGCCATACTGGCATATCTGCTGACTCCGATCTATAATCAGGTATACCGGCTGGCTGACAGGATTCTTACGCCTTATTTGAAGCGGGGAAAGAAAAAAAGAGGACTGGCTAAAGGAGCGGCGACTCTGGCAAGCATTGCTTTCCTTGCGGCAGTGGCGGCAGGGTTGGTGTGGCTGATCCTGCCCAGGGTTTTTGAGAGCGTTAAAGGAATCGTCAACTCGATTCCCAGCAATGCGGCAAGGATTGCCCTATGGATAGAAGCGCTGTTTGCGGATTATCCGGATATTGAGATGGCAGTGCTGAATGTGTATAACCAGGGAGTGGAGAAACTGGTTTCCTGGGTTCAGACCACCACAGATCTGCTGCCTAACATTGAACGGATTATTACCGGGGTTTACACCAGCATTATGGGGGTGGTAAACCTGGTGAAAAATGTGCTGATCGGCATTATTGTCATGGTGTATCTGCTGAATATTAAGGATACGCTGGCAGCTCAGGGAAAAAAGATCATTTACAGTCTGTTTCCCCTTCCTGCAGCCAATGAGGCAGTGGAAAAGTGGAGATTTATCCACCGCGTATTCGGAGGTTTTATAATCGGAAAGCTTTGGGATTCGCTGATTATCGGCATACTGACTTTTGTATGGCTGAGCATTATCAAAATGCCCTATACAGTATTGATCAGCGTAATAGTAGGGGTGACCAATATTATTCCCTTCTTCGGGCCGTTTATCGGAGCCATTCCAAGCGCTATCCTTGTTCTTCTAGTTAATCCCAGGAAATGCCTGTGGTTCCTGCTTTCGATTCTCGCTATCCAGCAGCTGGACGGCAACATTATCGGACCGAAGATCTTAGGCAATTCCACAGGGCTGTCTAGCTTTTGGGTGCTGTTTTCCATCCTGCTGTTCGGCGGGATTATGGGGCCTGTGGGGATGATCATCGGCGTGCCAATGTTTGCGGTTCTCTATCGCCTGGCAGCGGAGTGGGTCAATAAACGGTTAAAGAGAAAAGATTTGCCTACGATTACCGATGCTTACGGAGATCTGAAACATATTGATGAGGAAAAGAAAACATTTGTCAGGTAAAAAAGTATGAAGAGGAAAAAAATAGTGGGGTGGTTCATAGGGGTCCCTTTGACTGTAATAGCGCTGGTGATGATTATACTCTTTGTGGAACCAGATGGAGACGGGGTAACCAGGGCGGCGGCTTTTAAAGCAGCGGCCCTTTCTACAGCTACAGTGGAAGAGTGCCGTCTGGAATCCCGCAGCCGGTCAGAATTTCCGGCAGCCAGCCAGAATCAGTGGTATGTAAAATATATGGATGTTTTATACCACAGAGGATGGATTGACAAGGATATGACACCTGCCACAGAAACAGCGGCAGAAGGCCTTTTAACTTACAGGGAAGCAGACTGGCTGGCAGGGCAGGTATCGGAAACGTTAAAGGCTCAGGTCGGGCTTACTGATAAAAATAAGGATAGGCCTTATCCCCCGGATGAGTGGTGGCGTCTGTATGAAGGGCTGTGCATGGAGCTTCAGGTATGGCAGGATGAAAAAGTCCGCAGGGAGACCCTTGTGGTGTACGGTACCTTTGAGGATGTGGAGGACGGTACACCGTGGAGAGCCTACACCAGCCTGGGAAACCGGGGATTTGAGGGGCTTGGCCTTGGCTCCTGCAGAGATCAGGAGATACAGGTTCTGGTAAGCGGCAGCGAGATTCTTCAGGTTACGGACAAGATTTCCAAATCTGTGGTTTACAAAAATATCTGGATTATGGAGGCAGGAGAAAATGAGCTGACGGCATATGTAGGCTCCCTTGCCAGAAAGCTGCCTGTAAAGTCAAAGATAAAAGCTCCCCAGGAAATGGCTGCCCAGGTTGCCGATCTATATGTCACTGACGGGGAAGTGAAAAAAGTGGTTCTGAAAAAGGAACGGGTGTCAGGAAAGGTGCTGGAGGTCCAAGATGATGAGATCGAGATTGAGGGCTACGGCTCCCTGGCCATTGGAGAGGACTTTAACGTGTACCGTCTTTATGGGGAATTCAGAAGGCAGAATCTGTCCAGCGTGGTTGTAGGCTCTGACGTTCAGGAATTTGTGGTTGCAGACGGACAGATCTGCGCAGCTCTTGCCATGCGGCCTTTTGGTGCAGAGACCATTCGGGTGCTGGTGATGGATACGGGATTTCAGTCTATTTTCCATGAAGCCGTTACGCTGGAATTTTTAAGCCCTGGGGTAATGGCAGTAGGCGACAGAGAAGAGACATTCCAGCCAGGGGATACAGTAACGTTTCGCTCCGGTGACGAGAAACTGGCAAGAGACCGGGTTGTAATCAAACCTACTGATGAAAGTGCAGGAATTCGGGTAACAGCCATTAAAAGAGGAGATCAGATTCCGGTATATCCGGGCCATATGGAGATTAAACAGGAATCAGAGGGCCTTGTGCTGGTAAATGAGGTTTATCTTGAGGAGTATTTAAAACGGGTAGTGCCCAGCGAAATGCCGGCCAGTTATGAGAAAGAGGCCCTAAAGGCTCAGGCTGTTTGCGCCAGAACCTATGCCTGGAGACAGATTATGGCCAATGGCTACAAGAATTACGGAGCCCATGTAGATGACAGTACAAAGTATCAGGTTTACAACAATGTGGCAACCAGCGCCAGCACAGATACGGCAGTGAACGAAACCTATGGGAAACTCATAACATATGAGGGGAAAGTTGCGGAAATCTATTATTTTTCCACATCCTGCGGCCATACTACAGACGGAACCATTTGGGGGGCCAGCCAGTCCGATTATCCTTATCTGAGAGGCATAGCGGTGAAAGAAGGCGGCGGCACTATGGATCTGACAGATGAGGAAACATTTTCCCAGTTCATAAAAAGCTGCCCGGATGGATATGAATCGGAGTTTGGCATGTACCGGTGGACAGCCAAGATAACTGGAGAACAGATTCAGAAAAAGGTTACCGGAATCGGAACCATTGTTGATCTGACGATGAAGGAGCGCTCCATTGGTGGCATTGGAAAGGTTCTTTGGGTCAAAGGAACGGCAGGAAGCAAGGAGATCATAGGTGAGGGCCAGATACGGGCAATACTGGGGAATACGGATACAGAGATCAGACAGCAAAACGGCAATATCCTTACAGGCTGGGATTCTCTGCCCAGTGCTTTTATTTCCATTGAAAAGGAGGAAGGGGAATCAGAGGAGGATGTCTGCTTTACTATTTACGGCGGAGGATACGGCCATGGAGTGGGCATGAGCCAGAACGGTGCCCAAGCTATGGCAAAAGCCGGCAAAAGCTATAAGCAGATCCTGGAATTGTTCTATGACGGTACAGAAGTGGCGGAGATTGATGAGATATCATAATCAGCCTGCAAAGCTGAGCAGGCCATCTCCTTTTAAGGAGCTGGTCTGCTTTTTTGGATCATATGCTTCTTCTGAAAATCCTCTTGACTTTTCGAACATATGTTCTATAATAAAAACAGAGAACTGTTCCTTGCATTTTGAATGTATCCGCCAAAGGCTTACAGATTTCATTTTCAGACATACCCCGCAGTAAATTATCAGAATATATATTCTATTGTCTTGTATAAATTATAAACTTGGAATATAATGAACACTGTAAGTTTTTGTAAGGAGACTTGACTAAATAGGGAGGTAGAGATAATGTACAAGAAAGTGGTAGAAGGGGGAATGAAGGTGACTACAGAAAAGAAGGAACCGAAGCGAGACGATACAGAGGGACAGGTAGAAAAAATAAGCCTTCCCCGTACCATTCATCTGGTTCCCATGGATCATATAGACGGCTTTGACGTGCGGCCCGGTTTCTATGAGGTTAATGGAGCCACGGCTATTCCAGGCGGGGTGAACTTTACCGTATATTCTCGCGGCGCCACATCCATTGAACTGCTGCTGTTCCACCGTATGGAGGAGGAACCATTCGCAGTGCTGCCGTTTCCAAAGCATTATCGTATCGGCAATGTTTATTCTATGATTGTGTTTAAGCTGAATATAGAGGAATTTGAATATGCATACAGGGTAGACGGCCCCTATGCTCCGGAAAAAGGGCTTATTTTTGATAAAACCAGATATTTGCTTGATCCCTATGCAAAGGCAGTTACCGGACAGAGCCAGTGGGGGGACTCATCCGCCCGGGAACAGCACTATAAGGCCAGAGTGGTGAAAGATGACTTTGACTGGGGAACTTCCAAACAGCCGCTGCTTCCCATGGAAGATCTGATCATTTATGAACTGCATGTGAGAGGCTTTACAAGGGATGCTTCATCAGGCGTATACCACCCGGGTACTTTTGCCGGCCTTATGGAAAAGCTCCCTTATTTGCTGGAACTGGGGGTTAACGTGGTAGAACTGATGCCTATTTTTGAATTTGACGAGATGCAGGATTACCGGGAAGTAGACGGCAAGAAGCTGTATAATTACTGGGGATACAACACAGTCAGCTTTTTTGCCCCTAACACCAGCTATACAGCCAGCACAGAATACAATCGGGAGGGCAACGAGTTAAAGAACCTGATTCAGGTTTTTAATCAGCACGGAATAGAAGTTTATCTGGACGTGGTCTTTAACCATACTGCAGAAGGTAATGAGGACGGGCCTTTCTTCTCATTTAAAGGGTTTGACAATAATATTTACTATCTTCTGACGCCCAAAGGGGAGTATTACAATTTCAGCGGCTGCGGCAATTCGCTGAACTGCAACCATCCGATTGTGCATCAGATGATTCTAAACTGCTTAAGATACTGGGTGACCACGTATCGGGTTAATGGCTTCCGCTTTGATCTTGCCTCAATTATGGGACGCAATGAGGACGGAACACCTATGAATAAGCCGCCCCTTCTCCAGTCGCTGGCTTTTGATCCCATCCTGGGGGATGTGAAGCTCATTGCCGAAGCCTGGGATGCAGTAGGCCTTTACCAGGTAGGGACGTTTCCCTCATGGAACCGCTGGGCAGAATGGAATGGTAAATACCGGGACGATATGCGCCGCTACTTAAAGGGAGACGGGGGCATGGCCCAGGCAGCGGCACTGCGTATGGCAGGCTCCCGGGACATTTACGAGGTCAGTGCCAGAAAAGATGCCTCGGTGAATTTTATTACTTGTCATGACGGCTTTACGCTGTATGATTTGTTTTCCTATAATGAGAAACATAACGAAAAGAACGGCTGGAATAATACGGATGGAGCCGGAGATAACTGCAGCTGGAACTGCGGCGTGGAAGGAGACACTGATGATCCGGAGGTGAACCGACTAAGACGCCGGATGATGCGCAATGCTTTCTGCCTGCTGATGTGCAGCCGCGGCATTCCCATGTTCCTGGCAGGAGATGAATTCTGCAATACGCAGTTCGGCAATAATAACGCTTATTGCCAGGATAATATTACCTCCTGGCTGGACTGGACTATGCTGGAAAAGAACAAAGAAATGTTCCGGTTTTTCCAGTATATGATAAAGTTCCGCAAGGACTACCGGGTTTTGCGCAGAAATATCAGTGACGGAGCCTGTGGGTTCCCGGATATCAGTTTTCATGGGGAGAAGCCGTGGCGGGGACATTTTGCTGACCATGAGAGATACGTGGGAGTTATGTTTGCAGGGCATGAAAAGGGAAAAGAGCCTGAGATCATCTATGTTGCATCCAACAGCTATTGGGAGGAGGTTACGGTACTTTTGCCTGAACTTCCGGAAAACATGGCCTGGGAGCTGATGGCAGACACTTGGGAAACCATGCAGGAGGACAGACAAGGCAACCTGTCAGGCAGCAGCTTTACGATTCGCCCCAGAAGCGTTATGGTGTGGATGGGAAAGAAAATGTGACAGAAAAGATAGGGAAAGAACTTGCTGCTATGGACGAAAAACCGTATGGCACGTTTGTCAGGAAACTTATGAAAATGCTTTCCAACAGATAAGGAGGAATCCCACTGTGAAAAAAAGCTTGTTTTTGGTTGGTGCGGCATGCCTGCTGCTGACAGTTTCTGTTTTTACAGGCAGGCAGGAGATGGCAGAAATTTATTCTATTCATTCTTGGGAAAGCAGCAGATTCCCCATTGAACAAGGTACTTCCTATTACATGTATCAATGGGGACTGAAAAATAACGGGGATATTGTGGGAAGAAAGGCAAAACGGAGTGACAGGCCGGAAAAGAGGGCAGAAGAAAGCAGAATCAGTGTCAATGATATACCAAACAAAGAAGAGGAGCCGTCTGAAGAGACGGCAGTCCAAAGCATTCCGGGTGCGGATATCGGCATAGAGCGTGCATGGGCTTTCTACGAGCAGATTCCGGACAGGAGGCCTGTGACGGTTGCCATGATTGACACAGGGGTAGATGTAAATCACCCAGAACTGACAGGCTCCATATGGATAAATGAAGATGAGATACCAGGAGACGGAATTGATAATGACGATAATGGATATGTGGACGACATAAACGGATGGGATTTTTATGCTGACAGCGGCTGCGTTTTTTCAGGAGACGAGGATGAACACGGAACTCATGGAGCAGGAACCATAGCAGCAGCATGGGACGGACAAGGCACGGCAGGCATTGCTGACAGCCGCTATGTGAAGGTTATGGTGCTGAAAGTCCTGGGAACCAAGGACGGAAAGGGTGTTTCTTCGGCTGTAAAAAGAGCCATTAGCTATGCGCAGGACAATGGCGCCCAGATATGCAATCTCAGCATGGGAACCACTACTTATGACAAGGAACTGGAGGAGATCATCCGCAGTTCTCCCATGCTGTTTGTGGTTTCGGCTGGAAATGGGGATGCAGCGGGGCAGGGATACAGCATCGACGATCTTCCTATGTATCCGGCGGCTTATGGGGCAGAAAATATTATCAGTGTGGGAAGCATGCTGTTTGACGGTTCCATGGATATAAGCTCCAACTACGGCAGTGCCAGCGTGGATCTTGTGGCTCCGGGAATATCCATTTTAAGCCCTGTGCCAGGGGGATATGCTTTTATGTCCGGCACATCCATGGCTGCGCCCATGGTTACCGGGACAGCTGCACTGGTTTACTCCTGCAGGACAGATCTGGATGTTATGGGAGTGAAACAGGCGATTTTAAATTCCGCCAGGCCTGCAGAAAGCATGGCAGGAAGAACTGTTACACAAGGAGTGCTGGATGCCTACGGCGCAATTACTTACGGGAAGTGACAAGGCCTGGCATGAATTAACCAAAGAAAAGCGGAGGAAACACATATGGTGACCAATACCTTAAGAGGATATACCAGTGACGAAGTCTGGGAGATGATAAGGCAGCACCAGGGTGAGGAAATTCTGACAGCCAAAGGCCTGCCTTTTACGTATACCATGAAAGGCGGAGAACTGTTTATCAGCCGAAGAACAAAATCCATAACCAGAAGCACGTTTGATGCGGCTTGGAACAAAGTTCTGGAAAGGCCAAGAGAAATAACCGGCCCTAAGAAGCTGAATGTATTCGGTGCGCCCTATTTGTGGGCGGTTTTTAAAAGGCTGGAGCTGGTTCCTTTTGGTGCACAACACTGTCCTCCAGAAACGGAGGAACCAGACGGGAAGGAAACCAGGCCAAAGCCAGAGGGTGAGAAAGAATAATACTATGTGACATCTGAAGGAGCAGGGCAGTATATGAAATCATTGGTAATTGCGGAGAAACCTTCGGTTGCCCGGGACATTGCCCGGGTTCTGAAATGCACAAAGCAGGGCAACGGCATTATAGAGGGAGAGCGCTATATTGTTACCTGGGGGCTGGGACATCTGGTGACGCTGGCTGACCCGGAAGATTATGATAAAAAGTATAAAGAATGGAAGATGGAGCATCTGCCTGTGATGCCGGAGCGTTTCCGCCTGGAAGTGATTAAGCAGACAGCAAAACAGTATCAGGCGGTAAAGGCTCAGATCCATCGGAAGGATGTAAATCAGATTATTATTGCCACTGACGCAGGGAGAGAGGGAGAACTGGTGGCGCGGCTTATACTTAAGAAGGCAGGAAATGAAAAGCCTCTGAAACGGCTTTGGATCTCGTCGGTGACAGACAAAGCGATTCGGGAGGGATTCGCCGACCTAAGGGATGCAAAAGAGTATGAACCGCTCTATGATGCAGCTATGTCCAGGGCAGAGGCGGACTGGCTGGTGGGGATTAATGCTACCAGAGCCCTGACGTGCAAGTATAATGCCCAGCTATCCTGCGGACGGGTGCAGACGCCTGCCTTGGCTATGATTGACAAAAGGGAGCAGCAGATTAAAAGCTTTGTGCCGAAGCCTTACTATGGGCTCCAGGCAAAAGCAGGGGGAATGGCGCTGGCATGGCAGGATCAGAAATCAAAAAGCTTCAGTACTTTTGACAAAAAAAGGGTGGAAGAGATTTTAGGGCAAGTTAAAGGGGAAAACGGACAAGTGATCCAGGTAAAGCGGATGCCAAAGAAGACCATGCCTCCCCTTTTGTATGATTTGACAGAACTTCAGAGGGAAGCCAGCAGGCGGTTTGACTATTCGGCTAAAGAAACTCTGAATATTATGCAGCGGCTTTATGAAAACCATAAGGTGCTGACTTATCCCAGGACGGATTTCAAATATCTGACAGCTGACATTGTTCCCACTTTAAAGGAACGGCTGAAGGCTTGTTCGGTGGGGCCTTACAGGACTTTGGCTGGAAAGCTTATAAATAAGCCGCTTCCCCAGAAGCCATGGTTTGTAGATGATAAAAAGGTGGGAGATCATCATGCCATTATCCCTACGGAGCAGTTTGTGCAGCTTGATCACATGACAGTGGACGAAAGAAGAATCTATGACCTGGTGGTGCGGCGGTTTATTGCTGCCATGTATCCGCCTTATGAATATGAACAGACCAGTGTGACGGTGAAAGCAGGGCAGGAACTGTTTACTGCCCATGGAAATGTGGTAAGGGCCTTGGGATGGAAGGCGGTTTATGACAGGGAATCCGGCGGATTTTCCGGAGAGCCAGATGACGTACAGGAAGAAAGCCAAAGAAGCGCTGCAGAAGGGCAGGCAGGTAAAAGCCAAAGCCTTCCGCAGATAAATGAAGGGGATGTATTAAAAGGACTGGTATTTACCATGACAGAGGGCAGGACAAAGCCGCCAGCCCATTTTACAGAGGACACTCTTTTGTCTGCCATGGAAAATCCGGCTGCATACATGGAATCCGGTGACAAGGCCATGGCTAAGACGCTGGGGGAGACAGGGGGGCTGGGAACCGTTGCCACAAGGGCGGATATTATTGAAAAACTGTTTTCTTCTTTTCTTCTGGAAAAAAGGGGAAAGGAACTGTTTTTGACTTCCAAGGCAAGGCAGCTTTTAGAGCTGGTGCCGGAGGATCTGAAGAAACCGGAGATGACTGCAGTTTGGGAGATGAAACTGTCTTTAATTGCTAAGGGGAATTTAAGCCGGGATGCATTTATGAATGATATCCGCACCTATTCCTCCCAGCTGATTCATGAGATAAAAAGCGGGGAGGGAAGCTTCCGCCATGATAACCTGACGAACCGCAGATGCCCTCAGTGCGGCAAAAGAATGCTTCTTGTCAAAGGCAAGAACAGTGAAATGCTGACATGCCAGGACAGGGAGTGCGGATATCGGGAGACGGTTTCCCGGACTTCCAATGCAAGATGCCCTAATTGCCATAAGAAGATGGAGCTTAGAGGCAAAGGGGACGGGCAGATCTTTGTGTGCCGGTGCGGGTATAAGGAGAAACTGAATTCGTTTTTGGAGCGGAGAAAGAAGGAAGGAGCCGGAGTTACCAAAAAGGATGTGAACCGTTATCTGGAACGGCAGAAAAAAGAAGCAAAAGAGCCCTTGAACAATGCATTTGCACAGGCTTTGGCAGGGCTGAAGCTGGAGCAGCAGAAGGAAATGTAAAGCGTATCTTACTGTAAAAGTCTCACCGCCTAATAGGCGGCATGAATTCAGACATGCCAAATGCGCACGTCTGGCTTTTATGTACGGCGGTGCGTCCGCTGCCGGGCGCATGAAGGTTTACAGGAAAATCCAAGGGGAGAAATGGGATGGAGAGAAGGGACAAGATTAATTATTATCTGGATTTGGCTGACGTGGTGGCCAAGAGAGGGACATGCCTCAGAAGGCTTTACGGGGCGGTGATCGTGAAAAATGACGAGGTAATCTCCACTGGATATGTGGGAGCTCCAAGAGGAAGAAAGAACTGTTCGGATCTGGGGGTGTGCATCCGGCAGAAAATGAATATTCCCAGAGGGGAAAGGTATGAATTATGCCGCAGCGTCCATGCAGAGGCCAATGCTATTATCAGCGCAGAGCGGGAGCGGATGATCGGAAGCTCTTTGTATCTGGCAGGGAGGGAAGTGGCTACGGGGCAGTATATTTCCAATTCCGGAAGCTGCTCCATGTGCAAGAGAATGATCATAAACGCAGGGATCAAGACGGTTTACATTCGGGACGATGAAGATCATTATCGGGTAGTGCAGGTGGAGAAGTGGATTCAGGAGGATGAGTCTTTAGATGGGCAGTTTGGATATTAAAGAAATATGAAAACAGATATGGAAGCTGACAACAACAGAAGATCCAGCACTGTCTCAACGGATGCGGCGCCGTTTAAAAAGCTGTGGCTTTTTGCAGGAGCAGTAACAACAGCATCAATTGTAATCATATTCATAAGTTATTATCTGCTTCTTAAAAACCATAAAACCGGCGATATGGATTATAGTTCCTATAAGTATCACATTGCCATTATATCTGACGAGACAGACACGTCATTCTGGAGAGACGTGTACAGCGGCGCCGTGGAGGCAGGAGCAGGGTATGGCGCCTATGTGGAACAGATAGGAGATAACCTGGCAGACCGCTTTTCCATGGAGGATGCCATCAATATTGCCATTTATGAACATGTGGACGGCATTCTTTTAAGACCAGCAGGAAACGAGGAGACACAGAAGCTTATTGACAAGGCCTGCAGCCATGGAATACCGGTTATTACCATGCAGAAAGATGTGCCAGGGTCCAAGCGCCAGGGATTTGTGGGGATTAATGACTATTTTCTGGGGCAGGAGTACGGAAAAAGAATGCTTCGCATGGCAGATAATGAAATCAGGCTGGTTACTGTTTTATTTCCCGGAGCCGGTTTTAATGAAACCAGCCGGAAATGGTTCCGTCTGGGACTTAGCAATACGGTGCAGCAGTATCCGATACGGTTTGACTTCAGGACCATACAGGATGACAGAGGACTGAACAATGCGGAAGACGTAATTCAGGATATGGCGGAAGGCAATACAGAGCAGCCGGATGTGATCATCTGCCTGGACGAGGTGCTTACCCAGTCTGCTTATCAGCTAATCCGGGACAGAGGCCTGTCGGACAGGATTCAGGTTATCGGCAGCTATATTTCCGATGAGATTTTAGAGGGGATTGAGCAGGGGTATTTGGATTCTACCATTACTGTTGATCCTAAGGCCATGGGCCGCTTAAGCGTGGAGGCCCTTATGACCTACAAAAAGTATCATATGGTCAGCTACTATACAGAGGTAGGGGTCATGCTGGTGGATCAGAGCTGGGCAGCGCAGTACAGAGGGGAGGATGGGGATGGGGAGGAACATCATATGGAAAAGTAGGCATTTTTTTGATCGTTCTCTGCGTACTAAGCTGATCCTTCTTGTTATGTTTACGATGACGGTTTCTCTGGCAATTAACTTGGCTTTATTCGGCCGCATTAACAAAACAGCAAAAAATATGGAACAGGTATATGCCACGAACATCCGTCTGGGGGAGCTGGAACGGCTGCTTACGGATATTGAAAGCGATGTATATCAATACTTAAATATTCAGAATCAGAATGCGCTGGAGAACTTTACTGCCAACAGGCAGCGGTTCGGGGCCATGATTGAGGAGATTGATGATACCATCACCGATCATCCGGCCCGGCGGATGGAGCGCAGCATCCGCAGCCTTGCCCTTTCCTATCTGGAACTGACGGACAGCGCCATTGAGGCAAAGCAGGCTTATGATGCGGCCTCATATAGGGAAAGCTATAAGGAGATACAGACCATTTATACGTATCTTCTGGCTTATATCAGGGGACTGGATACTCTGCGGTTTAAAGCGAATTCAGAAAATTATGACGTGCTGTACCAGTATCTTCGCTATCTGGAGCTTTTTATTACTGCGGTGCTGGCAGGCGTTACCTGCTGCCTTACGGTGATCTTGTATGTTATTATGGGAAACTTTACAAGGCCTTTGGAGGAGCTGGCAGTAAAGGCCAGGGAGGTGGGAAAAGGAAACTTCGGGATTTCTCTTAAGAAGCCGGAAAGCAGAGACGAAGTCGGAACGGTGACAGAGGCATTTAACCAAATGATTGTCAGCCTTAATGACTATATCCGGAAAACCAGGGAGAGCATGGAGCTGGAGCTGAAGATGAAGGAGAGGGAACTGGCTATGGAAAGCCTGCTGAAGGATGCTCAGCTGAAATATTACCAAGCCCAGATCAACCCTCATTTCCTCTTTAATACCCTGAATGCCGGACAGCAGCTGGCCATGATGGAAGATGCGGAGAAGACTTATATTTTTATGGAAAATATGGCGCTGTTTTTCCGATATCGCCTGAGAAAGAACGGGGAAGAGTCCACTCTTAGGGAAGAGGTGGAACTGATTGACAGTTACATGTATATTATGAATGTGCGGTATTCCAATGAGATTCATCTGGAGAAGCAGATCCATGACAGCCTTCTTAATATCCGGTTTCCTGGCATGGTGCTGCAGCCGGTTATTGAAAATGCCCTGCATCATGGGCTGGGAGCCGTGGAATGGGAAAAACATATATGGTTTTTGGCAGTGAGGGAACAAGGCGAGGCGGTTATTTCAGTGAGAGACAACGGAATTGGCATAGGAGAAGATATGCTGAGGGAACTGAATCACGGCAGCGGACAGACAAGGGCAAAGGATGAAAAGGACTGGGGCAATGGTGTAGGCCTTGTAAATGTAAGGGAAAGGCTGCGGCTGTATTTTAACAGGGAGAACGTGCTGACAGTGGAAAGCAGCGGGGAAGGAAAAGGAACCACAGTGGTGATTCGGGTGCCCATATTGCAGAGCTGACGGTGTAAGGAGCCAGGGATGTATAATATACTTTTAGCGGACGATGAAGGGATTGTGACGGATGCCCTGCAGTTTATTATCGAGAAGAATTTCGGCGGGGAATGCCGGGTGGCGGTAGCCAAAAACGGGCGGCAAGCCATTGAACTGGCAGAAAGCTTTAAACCAGATATTGCCTTTTTGGATATTCAGATGCCGGGGATTAACGGATTAAAGGCTATGGAGGAGATCCGGATACAGAATCCCAGGGTGAAGACCCTGATTCTTACGGCCTATGATAATTTTGACTATGCCAAAGAGGCCCTGCGGCTTGGGGCGGTGGATTATCTTATGAAGCCGATAAACAGAAAAGTAATCGTGGATCGGCTTACAGGGATTTTGCATACCATTGACAAAGAGCGGCAGAAGCGCAGGGATGACTTGCTGGCAAAGGAAAAGATGGAGGCAGTGGTTCCCATTATTGAAAACGGGTTTGTAATCAGCCTGATTATTCAGAATGAGTATGAAGACAGCGGGGAGCAGTATCGAAGGCTTTTGAATCTGGAAGAAGCTTATGGGATCATTATGGCCCTGGAGTGGGGCGAAGGCAGCGAGAACGGTGAGATGGGGAATCCTGTAGGTTCCGGCGTGCGGGCCCACAAGTATTATGACAGGATGACAGAACTGGTAAAAGTATATTTTAAAGCGTTGGCCAGCAGCATCATGGGAAATAAGATCGTGTGCGTGATTCCTTCCAGTGAGGAAAAAATGGAATATGAGGACAGGCTGCGCATGATTGAGAAGGCCAGGAATCTGGTTAAGGCCCTTAAGCAGGCAGTAGGGATAGAGTTTAAGGCAGGCATTGGCTCCGTGCGGCCATGGGAAGCCATGTTTGATTCCTACCAGGAGGCTTTAAATGCCCTGCGTCACGGGAAAAGGAAAGTAACTCATATTGATGACCTGATTGTAAAAGGGACGAAAGAGAAACAGCGGCAGATTATGGAGCAGATGGTGCTGAAGGCTGTTCTGGGAGGCATGGAGCATGATGTGCGGCAGGAGGCCACAGTGTTTGCCGGGTGGGTGCTTAAAAATGAGGACAGCAGATTTGAGGAAGAGCGGATGCAGCTGGCGGAGATCCTTCTTCTGGCCAGACGGCAGGCTGAGGAGCAGGGGGGAGAGTGCCGGGGATGGGAGGAAGTCCTGAGAGGCGTGCTGGAAGCAGACAATGAGGAGGAACTGCGGCAGAGATTTGTGGCGGCTATGGTGGCGCTGGCTAAAGAAGTGGTTATACAGAACCAGGAGCCGGACGGCATTATTACCAGAGCCAGAGACTATATGCGGCAGAATTTCCGGAAGGACCTTGCCCTGGAGGAGGTAGCCCAGTCTGTAGGGATCAGCCCATACTATTTCAGTAAGCTGTTTAAGGAAGAGGCAGGGATGAATTTTACGGAGTATTTGACAGGACTCCGGATAGAGAATGCAAAAAAGCTTCTTTTGAACCGGGAGATGAGCATTAAGGAGGTCTGCGTAAACTCAGGTTATGGGAATCCCAACTATTTCAGCAGGATTTTTAAGAAGTGGACAGGTATTACGCCTACGGAATTTAGGGACGGAGGCTGAATTTGTGCAAAACAGTGGAAAATAGACAAAAAGACATGGAGATTGAGAAGAATAGCACAAATATAAAGCAAAAAAATGCTATGTATTTTCACGTAACAGAAAAAGTTTATGAAAATATGTAGAAATTTGCAAGTTTGTGCTATTTTTTTTGTGCTATAATCACCTAAAAGCAATGCAGCGGAAAGTGCATAGAGGCATATTGTTCGGATGAAGAAAGCCGCTGCGGAACAATTATATTTTCCGGAGAGGAGGATACGTTCATGAGCATGTTTTTGCAGGCTTGTGTCAATGGACTATTGATGGGGGGATTCTATTCTCTCATGGGCATGGGGCAGAACATTATTTTCGGCGTTATGAAAATCGTAAACTTCTGCCATGGCGAGATGCTGATGGTAGGGATGTACTTGACCTTTATACTGTACACCTATTTGGGCATAGACCCCTATCTGGCAGTCCCTATTGTGGCAGTTACCATGTTCTGCCTTGGTTCTGTGATTCAGCATACGCTGATCACCCCTTCTTTAGGCACCAAGAGCTTTACAAACCTTTTGTTTCTTACTGTAGGCCTGGGACTTCTTTTGTCTAACGGTGCGCTGGTGATCTTCGGCTCTGAATACCGCTCCATCCGCACTGCTTATTCCCAGACATACATTCAGATGGGACCGGTTACCATGGCTCTTCCAAGGCTCATCAGCTTTGGGGTGCTGATTGTGGTTACGATTGCATTATTTGCCTTTTTGAAATATACCACCATAGGCAAGCAGATCAGGGCCGTGTCGCAGAATCCTGTAGGCGCAGAGGTGGTCGGAATCGACGTGAAGAAGATTTATATTCTGACTTATGGCTTGGGGGTGGCGCTGGCAGGCACTGCAGGTGCCTTGCTGACTCAGTTCTATACGATCTTCCCAACTGCAGGAGCCAGCTTCGGATTCCGGGCCCTTATTGTGGTGGTAGTCGGAGGATTGGGGTCTATTCCGGGAGCTTTTCTGGCCGGTATCTTTTTAGGGCTGCTTGAAACTATGAGTGCCTTGTTTATCAGTCCTTCTTACAGCGACCTGATTGTATTTATGACATTTATCGTCATATTGGTAGTCCGCCAGACTGTGATAG
This sequence comes from uncultured Hungatella sp., assembly GCA_949879025.1. Lineage (GTDB taxonomy): Bacteria > Bacillota > Clostridia > Lachnospirales > Lachnospiraceae > UBA3402. Next base: position 31,960 of record CATLBO010000027.1, read on the forward strand.
CAAGGAGGAGATAATATGGATAGCAAGAAAGCGGTACATACTTACCATCGGAATCTTACCATTGTGCTGGGCCTCATATTGCTTGTGTTTATTCTGATTCCTACTGTGGTGAAATCGCCTTATATTTTAAATATTTTTGTGCTGGTGTTTTATATGTCCACATTGTCCATGGCATGGAACCTTCTGGGCGGCATGACAGGGCAGAACTCTCTGGGACATGCGGCTTATATGGGCCTGGGCGCCTATGCCTGCTGTCTCCTAGTAGTAAAGACCGGAGCCAATCCCTGGATTGCAGCCGTATTCGGAATGGTAGTAGTGGGGCTGGTTGCAGGAATTGTTTTTTACCCATGTTTTATTCTGCGTGGACCGTATTTTACGCTGGTATCCATTGCTTTTGGCGAGTCCATACGTCAGGTGATTATCAATTCGGAGTTTTTCGGAAGGGCCAGCGGCGTAGGACTTCCTTTCGGAAGCGATTCCTGGCTGGATTTCCGGTTTACCAGCAAGGTTCCTTATTACTATGTAGGGCTTTTGATGATGATCGGCGTTTATCTGGTAATGAAAAAAATAGATCGTTCTAAAATGGGGTTTGCCCTAAAGACCATACGGGAGGACGAGGATGCAGCGGCAGCCATCGGCATCAATCCCACCCGGTATAAGATCATGGCTGTTGTGATTTCCGCCATGGTGGCTGGCCTGGTAGGATTTTTCTACGCCAGCTACATCCGGTATATTGATCCGGAACTAATGGTGCAGGCCAAGTCTACAGAGTCAGTGCTTCCGGCTGTCGTCGGCGGCGCCGCCTATGTGGAAGGCCCTATTGTAGGCGGGCTTATTATGATTCCGCTGTCAGAGTATCTGAGGGCTAATTTCAGTTCGATTCTGCCAGGCATTAATATGCTTATGTATGCAGTGGTGCTTCTGGCAGTGATTCGGTTCAGGCCTACTGGGATTCTGGGATGGTATATGAACAGCAGGACGAAGAATTTCATTGATCAAAAGGTTTTGAAGAAACCGTCTCTGGAAGTCCTGGAGGAAGCGGAACTGATGGAATATCAGAAAAGGGAGGTGTAGACATGGCGGAGTCTCCGATTATTGAAGTTAAAAATATTACCAAGCGTTTTAAGGGCCTGACAGCTGTAAAGGATGTGTCTTTTACTGTCAGGGAGGGAGGCATTACCGGCATGATCGGGCCAAACGGAGCAGGCAAGTCTACTACCTTTAATATGATCTGCGGGTATTATCCTCCCACGGAAGGACGGATTTTCTATAAGGGCCAGGACATTACGGACAAGAAGGCTTACGAATATACGAACATGAAGATTGCCCGCACGTTCCAGATCATGAAGCCTTTAAAGAATCTAAGCGTGCTGGATAATGTGGTGGCATCGTCCTACTTTGGCCATGCGGGGGCAAAGAATGTCAGGGAGGCAAGGGAAAGGGCCATGGAGGTTCTGCAGTTTACAGGGCTTTATGAAAAGCGGCATGTGCTGTCAAAAGACATGGGAACTCCTGATCAAAAACGGCTGGAAATGGCCAGGGCCTTGGCCACAAAGCCGGAGATGCTGTTTCTGGATGAAAATATGGCTGGCTTAAACCCTGCTGAGACAGAGGAGGCTATCCGATTGATACGCAGGATCAATGAATCAGGCGTTACCATTCTCTTAATTGAGCATATTATGCAGGCAGTGGTAAGCCTCTGCGAAGAGGTTATTGTGCTGCATCACGGCGAGAAGATTGCTGACGGGACGCCCCAGCAGGTTATGAATGACCCCTATGTTATGGAGGTATATCTGGGCACGAAGAAGGAGGATACACATGCTTAAAGTCGAAGGATTGAATGCAGGGTATGGCTCCGTCAATATCCTGTGGGATATTAGCTTTACCCTGGAAGACGGGGAGATCGTGGCTATTCTGGGTTCCAATGGCGCAGGGAAGACCACTATGGTGCGGGCCATTACAGGAATGCTGAAGCCTGGTTCCGGCTCGGTGGTATTTAACGGAGAGGAGCTGGCCAGGAAGAATTCCAGGATGATTTTAAACAGCGGCGTCGTGCAGGTTCCTGAGGGCAGGCAGCTGTTTACAGATATGACTGTGCTGGAAAACCTTCAGATGGGAGCCTTTAATAAGGAGACAAAGGCCCATTTTCCGGATAACCTGAAAAAAGCTTACCAGTGGTTTCCAAAGCTGGAGGAAAGGGCAAAACAGGCGGCTGGAACCCTGTCCGGCGGAGAGCAGCAGATGGTGGCTGTGGCAAGGGCGCTGATAGGGGAGCCTAAGCTTCTGATTCTGGACGAACCGTCTTTAGGACTGGCACCTAATATTGTGGATGATATCTTAAAAGTAGCTTCTACGCTGGCAAAAAATGACAGGATTTCCGTGCTTTTGGTGGAACAGGACATTACCAAGGCCCTTGCGGCTGCAGACAGAGGGTATGTAATTGAAAACGGGCACATTGCTCTGGAGGGAACTTCTGCCCAGCTGCAGGCCAATGAGCATGTGAAGAAGGCATATTTGGGAATATAATAAAAAGGAGTTTTACGCCGCTGGCAGTTCGGCGTGAAATAGAGAGCACTTAAAAAAGGAGGAATATTATGAAATTTAAGAAACTGACTTCTATTCTGTGTATTGCGGCTGTGGCACTGTCTGCGCTGGCAGGCTGTTCCTCAGGCTCCGGCACTTCGGAAACTACGGCAGCCGGGACAGTGGAGACTACAGCAGCACCGGCAGCCGGAGAAACCAAGGCTGCAGGCGCTGAGGAAACTGAGGCGGCAGCAGGAAGCGAGCTGACGGGAGAACCGATTAAGATCGGCACGATTTATGCGATGTCCGGCGGCTCTGCAGCTATTGGCGCAAATATTTTGAGAGGCATTGATTTTGCAGTAGCTGAGATCAATGCGGCAGGCGGTGTTAACGGACGCCCTCTGGAAGTGGTTCGCGGTGACCATGCAGGCGATGCTGCTACGGGAAGATCCGAGGCGGAGCGTCTGATTACTCAGGAGCATGTGGATGTTATGATGGGCTGCCATATGTCTGTTGTAACTGAGGTTGTGGCACAGGTGTGCCAGCAGTATGAAGTCCCCATGATTACAGCTATCTCTACCTTGGACAGATTGTCTAACGAAGAGCACAAAGACATGGACTATTTCTTCCGTCTTTGCCCGCTGAATTCCGTGTATGTGGAAGACATGCTGATGTACCTTAAGGATTCAGCAGAGCAGACCGGCGAGGAAGTGAAGACGGTTGCTATTTTTACTGACAGGGCGGCTATTGGACAGGAACTGATCCGCTGCGTGGAACTGTTTAAAGACGAGTATGGTTTGGATCTGGTGGCTACCGTTGACTATACCAGCAATGCTACAGATCTGAGCGCCCAGGTTCTGGCTCTTAAGCAGGCTAATCCGGATGCGGTTTTGTGTGATTCCTATATCGGCGACGCAACGCTGTTTATTCAAACCCTGAAGGAGCAGAATTACAGCCCCAAAATGATCGTTGCAAAAGCAAATGGCTTTACAGATCCTTCCTTTATTACCAATCTGGGAAGCATTGCCAACGGCGTGGCTTCAGTTGTTGAATTTAACCCTGACCTGACCAATGGCGTGGAGATCAATGAGGAATTTAAGGCTGAGTTCGGCGTTGACATGAACGGCCACTCTGCTGAGTCTTATACTGTAGTATGGCTGTTTAAGACGGCTATTGAGGCG
>CATLBO010000028.1 GCA_949879025.1 uncultured Hungatella sp.
CTGGTGGATATGGATAATTGTTACTGGACATTTCAATTATACCACAGACCAGTGAGGAGTTGTTTTATTTTGTAACAAAGAGAATCCCGTATTTATGCGGGTTCTGGCGTTTCGCAAACGCCTACCACACACAACAAGAAAGGAGTTGAACACGAATGAAAGAAGGTCTTACCCTGAATGAAATGGCCGCTGAGATCACACGGCAGAACAGCATGAAGGAGGATTATCTGGTCGATACCCGGAGCCTGCAGATGGAGCCTTATGACTCCCAGATCTATCTTCATATGTTTGACGGGAACACCGAACCGGTGGAACCCATGCAGGTCAACACCATTGCCCACCGGCAGTTTGGGACCCATTTAAAGATCCCTGCGCCTTATTATGACCGGATGCTCACGGAAAAGCCGGAACTTCTGGCCGCAAATGTGAACGCCTGGCTTCAGCATTCCCCGTCCAAACGGCTTCTGCGTACCATGGGAGGCACCGCAAGGGCATTCTTAAGCAACCGTTACCGGCGGATCGACAACATGGAGATCGCCACCGCCGTCCTTCCTATTATAGGACAGATGGAGGGCGCCAGGTTTGAAAGCTGCCAGATCACGGACAGCCGGATGTATATGAAAGTGGTGAATCCCCGCCTCGAAGCGGAGGTTGTTCCGGGAGACATTGTACAGGCCGGCGTCATCATCTCCAACAGTGAGACCGGCATGGGGGCAGTCAGTATCCAGCCCCTTGTGTACCGCCTGGTATGCAGCAACGGCATGATCGTCAATGACGCACAGACACGCCGCAACCATGTGGGCCGGGTCAATGACATGGAAGATAACTTCCAGCTCTACTCAGAAAAGACTCTGGCTGCGGATGACAAAGCCTTTATCCTGAAGATCCAGGATACCGTCAGGGCCGCCGTGGAAGAGGCACGTTTTGCCCAGGTGGTCGGCCTGATGCAGAATGCTTCCCAGGCCGAAATGAACACCAAAGATGTTCCCGGTATCGTCAAACTGGCCAGCCGGGAATTCCACATCACAGACGATGAGGGGGAAGGCATCCTCCAGCATCTGATCGAGGGAAAAGACCTTACGCTGTACGGGCTTTCCAATGCAGTCACCCGGCACAGTCAGGATGTGGAGAACTATGACAGGGCCACCCAGCTGGAGAGTATCGGCTACAACATCCTTTCCATGCCGGCCCGCCAGTGGAACCGGATCAACCAGATGGCCGCCTGACGCAGCCACTCTGACACGATTACAACATCATTTTAATTTTAAGGAGGAAAACAGTATGTATAACACTCAGAACAACGCTTTGGCAGAACAGAAATTTATGCTCCCGGCAGCCATGCCGGAAGGCGAGTTTACCCAAGAAGAACTGGCGGAGGATATAGACGGCCTGCAGATGAGCTTTCCCCGGATCAAGATCCCGGCTGGCGGTACACTGCAGTTTGAGATTCCCTCTGATGATCCGGAAAATCCTGATTATGCGAAAACTTTGGAAGGGGTTATCCTTTTCAACCATCCCAACAACGCTTACTGGCCGGAAGGCAGCGAATATGATGACAGTGCCACTCCCCTTTGCTCTTCCGTAGACGGAAAACAGGGGATTGGGGAGCCGGGCGGTTCCTGTGCAGCCTGCGCTTTAAACCAGTTTGGTTCTGCTGCAGAGGGAAAAGGGAAAGCCTGCAAAAATATGCGTGTACTCTACCTGCTCCGCAGTGGTGAGTTCATGCCGTTACAGGTGACACTGCCACCCACCAGCCTGAAACCTTTCCGCAACTTCATGAACCAGTCTTTTATGCTCCGCCGCCGTGCAACCTATGGCAGCGTAGTACAGATCGGACTGAAAAAAATGAACAACGGAAAGGATGATTACAGTGTTGCCACCTTCCGCCGTCTGTACGATTTCAGTGGTGAGGAGCTGGCACAGATCCGGAAGTTTGCAGACGGTTTTAAAGAGCAGATCCGCATGATGCTCCAGCAGCGCACTGCCATCAATGAAACCCAGCATGACGACGGCTGTGATTATGGTAAGAGCAATGTGGAAGTCCTGCCTGCAGGCGGAAGTGGAAAATTTAACTACGGGCAGCCCCTTGACGGAGAACGTGAGGCCCTGCCTGCCTAATTTAATGTAACTGATATGGCCTTATGCCATATGAAACGTATGAAAGGATTCTCCCGGTTTAGTGCCGGGGGAGTCCTTTTCGCATTTTAAGGAGGAAATTTTTATGAAGTGTGAAGTACCATTAACCCCTGAGCAGCGTCTTTTTGCTGCTGAACACCATGATTTGGTTTATAAGTTTCTTCGGAAAAAACAGTTATCCATAGATGAATTTTATGATGTTATTATTTTTGCTTATCTTCGATCTGTTCGTTGTTATTTGACAGAACCGCGACTTAAACAATACTCTTTTACCACTATTTCGTGGAGATTGATGAGCGGTGCTGTATCAAATTATTACAGGTCTAAAAAAACTGCAAAACATAGCGCTTTAATATTAAGCTTACACACCAATCCCTATGATGAAAGTGGTTACGCATTAGAAGAAACTGTAGCTTCTCCCAATCCACTCATGCGCCAGCTGGAAGAACAGCTGCTCCTGCATGATCTGGCAAAGCGGGTGTCCAAACAGCAGATGAACATCGTGCATCTGAAATCCTGCGGCTACAATGACCGTGATATCGCCCGCCAGCAGAACACAACCATGAAACGTGTCCAGGAACTTCTGGAAGAGGTTCGCAGCGTGCTCCTGGAGATATGCTATGGATAACACAGCCGTTCCCATTTTAATTCTGAAACAGAATGGAGGTCAGTAAGAATGAAAAAGAAAAATAATGAAGAAAAGAAAAAAGTAATGCTCTGTGGAACGCTCCTGTTCCCGATCACTGTCGGAAAGCCTGCTGTATTTGCGGCCGAGGGAAGTGTCTACCGGACATCCAATGTGGTAGCCCTGCACGAGCAGACCGAAGACAATATCCATTTTGAGACCAGGAATACCCATTATCACCTTTCTATGAGCCCTTTTCCGCTGGCGGTCATGAGTCCGCTCCCTGTGAGACTGGCCGCATGTGCGTAAATGGACTCTGAGCAACTGTGGCAGCCGCATCTGTGCTGGCTGCCTCCATGTTCCGGCCGTGGCTTATCCAGACCACGGCCTTTTCTAATTAAAAAGGAGGGTTTTATGAACCTACTTACCAAATTTGAAAATGTTGAAATGAAAGCAGATACCCGCATTTCAGAATCAGACCGGATATTCTGTGAAGCTCACCAGGCAGCCTATGACAGTGCCAGAACTTCCCTGCCGGAACTGGGATTTATCTGGGATGACATGCTGAACCAGCAGAGGGAGTTACTGGCGCCGGCAGGCACATCTGCAGAAACATACCTCGTTTCTTATGACGGGTTAAAACTTTCTGATAATGTCATCCGGCAGCAGATTCGCTCCCTGCATCTCCGGTTCATATGCCAGATTGTATCCTACTTCAGCAAAACTTACCATTTTTCCATAGACCCCAATGATATCATACACAATCTTGTTCCCCAGGAGCCAGCTGACAGATGGACAGATAACTATAAAGAACTGTGCCAAAAGTATACGCAGGACATGGAAAAGCTGTCCCTGTGTTACACAGATATCCTCGAACAGATATTCCTTCAAACCGGTGGACGGGCCTTTTTTGAACAAGCGCTCCATGAACTCAAGAATAAATGCCATCAGGCATCCTGGATTATCAGCAGCGGAATCCCACGGTTTGAGCAGAAAAAAAATACCATACAATTCACAGGCTACGCCTGCAGCTTCCGGGACCGGTACAGCGTGGGAGAATGGTCATTGGCTGACAGGACAAAGGATATCTTACGGGGCATCGCCCATTATGAAACAGATTCTTTTGATCTTATTCCCGGCAGTTTATCAAGGGCTCTTAACAGAGATAATTCCCTTAGCAATCCGTATGAGTTTAACGACTGCAAAAAAATCCAGTCCCTGCGGATGTTCAAAAACGGAAGGGTTGATCTGAAATTTACCAGTGAAACCTGCGCCTCCCAGTTTATAGAGGACTATATGAAAACCATATGTTAGCGAGGTGATACGAATGAAATATGCTTATCAGGAGGAATCCATCCCTCAGAATAAACGAAAAGCACTGAATGAAAAAGTCCTGTACCTGATCGACAGCGGCCGCTGTGGAGAATGCTCCATCAGCCCGGAGGATATTTATAATGCCTATACCGGCGATGGCGGCCTTCACGGTCCGGAACGGGCAGACTATGAGAATTACCATGCATACAGCGAGGCAAAGAAAGAGATTGAAAACGGCCAGTTCTTTACGCCTCCCCGCCTGTGCGAATTTATAACAGCCTGCCTGAAATTGTCTGAACATGACCTTGTGGCAGACCTTACCTGCGGCATGGGGAGTTTTTTTAACTTTATCCCCACAGAAGCGAACATCTACGGATGTGAACTGGATGTAAAAGCCGTGAAGGTGGCAAAATTCCTTTATCCGGAAGCAATGGTCGAGTGTCGGGATATCCGCACCTGCCAGCCAGAGACACGGTTTGACTATGTAGTGGGGAACCCGCCCTTTCATTTAAAGTGGTGGACCAAAAGCGGCAGGGAGATACCCTCCCAGATGTACTACTGCCTAAAAGCGGCAGAAGTATTGAAACCATTGGGAATCCTTTCGCTGATCGTACCCCAGTCATTTCTGGCAGATGATTTTACCGACAAGGGGCAGATCCGGGAGATGGAGAGCCGCTTCAGTTTTTTGGGGCAGGTTCTGTTACAAGACAATGCTTTTTCCTGTCTGGGTGTCAGCAGTTTCCCTACAAAGCTGCAATTCTGGCAGAAAAAGACAGCGGACCAGGGATGGAAGCCCCACCCATACCGGACAGAGGCCGACTACATCCTGCCGAAAGATTTTGATATCAGGAAGGATGCGGAATATACCTATCAGAAGATACTGGCCTTTGCCAAATCAGCGCTGGAGAATAACCAGTCAAAAATCCTGTTGGAACTGGCAAGGTCACGCCATACATCCAATGATTTCAGATACCGGACGCAAAAGCTCTTATACCATATCAAGGCACATCCGCTTACCAGACCATCCTATGCCAAATGTTGCGAGTACCTGCACCGCTTTTATACCCAGCGTCAGCCAGATGATATGAGTTATGAACAATGGTGCCGGGTCCAGCTTACGGAGAAAAAGGTACTTGTCTATCTCCGGCAGGTATTGCAGAAGCAGAATCCCGTACCGAAAACAGACTGTATCCGCCTGGTCAAAAGGAAAGGCGAGTTTGCCTATAAAGGGTACAGTGCAGCCGCACGCCGGCAGATCAAGGACAGCAAGCGCCTGCCTGTGCCAGTGTATCAGGCAGTGCTTGAAAACACCCCGGAGTCCTATCCGGGCTATGAACGGCTGCTTTGCAGGAAACGGGCAGAATACGAGGCCCAGAACATACCCTATGCGGAAATGGATGAAGATCCGGCTATCGCCAGATGGCTGGAAGATTTTTCACTGTGGGATTCCTCCCGTATGGAGGAAATCCGCTTGAATGAGATCCAGCGGCACGACATCAACCTTACCCTCCAGAAACGCTATGCGCTGCTGCAGTGGGAACAGGGAAGCGGAAAGACCCTGGCCGGCATTGCAACAGGGCTTTACCGGATGCAGAACCAGAACGTACACAGTACCTGGGTGGTTTCCTCTGCCATCTCCATCCGCAACAACTGGAACGTGGTATTGGCAAACTATGACCTGCCCTGTGTATTTATCAAGCGTCTGGCAGACTTGGAGCGCGTCCGTCCTGGAGATTTTGTACTGCTGACACTGAACAAAGTAAGTGCTTATAAAAAACATTTACGCAGACACATGAAGCGTCTGCACCAAAATATCCAGTTCATATTGGATGAGAGCGATGAAATATCCAACCCTGACAGCGCCAGGAGCCAGGCTGTGCTTTCCTGTTTCCGCCGCTGCCGGATGAAACTGCTCACTACGGGAACCAGCACTAGGAACAACATTTCAGAATTTGCCCCACAGCTGGAACTGCTCTACAACAATTCCATCAACATGATCTCATGGAACCGCTATATTTACCACCATAACAAAAGCAGCGAAATGGATACCGAACCGGATTATGACATCAATCCTTATTTCGGCCAGCCAATCCCTGCCTACAAAAAAGGATATTCTTTGTTCGCATCCTCCCATCTGCCGGAAAAGATTACCGTATTCGGCATGGAAAAACGTACACAGGATATCTACAACGCAGATATCCTCAATGATATTTTAGGAAAAACCGTTATCACGAGAACCTTTGAAGAGGTTTCCTGCAAAGATATTAAACGGATTCATCAGTTGCTGCTCCAGTTCCCACCCGATGAAAAGGAAATCTACCATAAAGCAATTCATGAATTTTATGAGATGCGGGATAACTACTTTTTTTCCACTGGAAATTCCAGAAAGGATTCCCTGATGCGCCTGGTCCAGCAGATCGTGCTTCTCCTGCGCATCAGCGCTGCCCCGGATACGGTACAGGAATATACAGGGGATACCCCGGTGAAGGTCATGGCCGCTGTTGAGATGGCTGCCGAATGGGAGAATGAGATCATTGCCATCGGAGTACGGCACGTTACTGTGCTGGAATCTTATGAAAAGGCACTACGGGAATATCTGCCGGACCGCCCCCTGTTTGTAGTGACCGGCGCCAACACCAGCTTTGCCAAAAGGCGGGCACTTTGCCAGATACTGCAGGACAGCGGGAACGGGATACTACTCTGCACCCAGCAGAGCCTCCCCTCCAGCGTGAATTTTGATTACGTCAACAAGGTCATCATACCGGAACTGCATTACAACAACTCCGGCATGAGCCAGTTCTATTTCCGGTTCATCCGGTATACCTCAACGGAACACAAGGACATTTATTTCCTCACCTATGCTGGCAGCATCGAATCCAACCTGATGCAGATGGTACTGGCAAAGGAGAAGCTGAACCTGTTTATGAAGGGCCAGGACGTGGATCTGGATGAAATTTATGACCGGTTCAGTGTGGATTATGACCTTCTCTCCCTCCTGATGCGTCAGGAGCGGGATGAAAAAGGGAAACTGCACATCCGTTGGGGCGAACAGAAGATCGCATAAAATACCATAAATGCCATTACGCCCCAGTCATACGGGCGAACAACGAAAGGAGGAACACAGATGAATTTTCACGAAACAAAGATGGGTAATGTCTTCTTCAATCACCAGATGCCGGAGCTGATAGGAGCACTCCGGCAGATCGCCGCAGCCCTGTCAAAACCTGCCCCTGCCGTCATTCATCTGGCAGAAACAGGCGAACCCGATTTCTTACATAACCTGTTTTATGGGAAGTATGAGCCTGACATTTACGGATGCGTTACGGTTCCCTCTAAGCTGGATCAGAATGTAAAAGAGGCAGAAAAAGCACTGCTGCCTGCCCTGGGCCAGTCCCAAAGGCTTTTTGAACAGTACCAGACGGCAGTTTCCGAAAGAGACAGCGCCATAGCGGAACAATCCTACTGCTGTGGATACCGCACCGCCGTCCAGATGATCGTCAGCGGACTTATCGCTCTGCCGCCGCAGGCAGGAGGTGGATCGGATGAACAATGAGAGCACTGCATCCGCAAACATGCCGGAGTTTCCCAGGGAGATCTATGAGCCGGTGCTGGCACACCACATAGAGATAGAGGGATATCTGAAACAGGAACTTACCCTCTCCTATGTGGATCTGGATGGCTCCCACGAGCTGAAAACCTGCTACGGTGACATCCTGAAAACGATCAACGCACTCATGGATTATACCCGCATGCTGGATCTGGTGTGCGAACAGTGGAACCTGACCGGTTTCCACAGAGCCACCTATGAATACCAGGCCGGAAAGTTAAGGGAGATCGCAGAGAAATTCCAGGCAGCCATTGGCTATGATTATGCTGCCGCTGTGGAAAAATGCCGTAAAAAACAGGCAAAGAAGCAGCGTGTGGATGATGTGGGGGAAGACGCCCTGACGCTTACCGCCCGCAGACAACAAAATACAGCAGGGAAAAAAGCCGAAGAGCAAAAAACAGAACACCCCGCCCCCACGGAGACAGCAGGCAGGTCCCCATCTCTGGCAGAAAACACCCTGCCGCCCTGGGAGGATGACTTTTAGAGCAGACTGAATTTTGAACGATTGGAGGAATCATATGGAAAGCACTGAATTGCGAAAAGCACTGGAAGAATACCTTGACCTTTTGAAAAGGAACCTTGCCGTGGCATCTCTGGAAACATTAAAAACCAAATATAAAAAACCTTTTGATGAACTGCGGCATAATATCAGCTCCACCGCTACAGCCTATGTAAAACAGATCGCATTTGAAAATATCCGCATCCGTGCTGATTTTATGGATGAAGCACAGCCACTGATCCAGTCAACTGTTGACCAGTCCGGCATCCTGAAACAGATATCTTCAGCCGCTTTTAAACGCCAGGATATTGCAGAGATCAACCAGCTTGCCCTGGCATTGAAAGAGCAGATCCATCAGGCACTGATCCCCTTTTATGACAGGCATATCTGTCTGTACCTGGATGATGAATGTTTTGGGAATCCACCCAAAGCGCCTAAGTTTTACAATGTTGCAAGCGGCTGTATGTGGAAAGACGATACATGGGCGCCTGCGGAAGTGGAGAAAGGAGTGATCCTCCTTCCGGCGCAGGACATGCCAAAAACAGCAGCATAATACAGACACACAGAAAGGAAACAATATGAAAACATTTGATTTGGAGAAATATGGAACCACCTATAAGATTGAGCTGAAGATCGCTTCCTATATGGAAGGGAACCTTGCCGTCACTATGACTTCCTGGGAGAACGGGGAACCGGAACCCTGGAATGTCCTCACCGTCAATCTGGATTCCGTCCGTCCTCAAAACTGCGCCTTTATCGACACCAACAATAACGGCGAAGAAATCCTGGCGTGGATCATACGGCATGGGCTGGCAGTTCCCACCGGTACATATGCCCGGAGCGGATACTGCCAGTACCCGGAATACCGGTTCCGCCCGGAAATCCTGCAGGAAATCGACCCGAAAGGGTACTGCACATATCTGCATGACTGGAAAGAGAGGTATGGCACATGAAATACAAAGCCCTTTATTCCGTATTGGAAAAACGGATAGCGGAAGTTTCTGGTTTCCAATATGATGACCGGAGCTGCTGGCACCTTACATGTCCTACTTATGTAGACAGGCTGCACAGTCTCTGGATCATTGCGGTTGACCCTGCCACCAGAAGACGCATCTGGATCACCCATGATGGCGGCAGCGATTTCCGTATCAGTTTTAAAAGTATAGATGAACAGATGAATAATTATGGTCCTATCCGGGATATCCGTTGTACCTCACGCATGGATCTGGCCAGCAAATTGCAGAAACTCTTTCTGAGCCAAATACATTTGTGGATTGACCTGTAAGTGAAACAGATTCCAGAAAAGCGCCGGGCGATATGCTCCGGCGCTTTTCCCTCTCATGCCACATTATGGAAATGCAGCAATCCTTTCCCATATGTCACATCCTGAAACGGGCAATGCACTTTAACAAGATGATGCACAGTTCCTGATACAGATCTTCATCAAACCTTCCATTGATAATCGCATACTTGACCAGAAGTGGCTTATACATCTCCAGTAAAGCCATGACCACCGACTCCCTTCCAGCTTTCGCCTGTAAAAGCATCTCCTTAAAATTCATTTTTCATCACCCCTATCTTTCTTTTGATCTTCTGCACTGTCCGATAATAGACCGCTGCCACGCCTTTATATCCCATCCCTGTTTCCTCTGCCAGCGCCTCAAAGCTTTTCCCGTCTACTGCCCTTGCCAGGAATATGTAACGCTCCCTCTCGCTCAGTTCCCTCAGTGCATGGAGAAGCGCGCTGTCCTCCAGCTGCATGAGAACGGGCAGCCCCAGAAGCATGTCCTGCTCTATGCTGCATTCCGGCATGAACATGAAGTCTTCGGTCAGGCTCTCTATCTGCTGGCGCCTGTCCATCTGCTGTAGATAATCGTTCCTGCGGCGCTGTACTGCAGTTGCCAGATATGCCGTAAACTGATTCTGTAAGATCTCCGTTTCACTCTTTCCGTTATTTTTCTGCCACATGGCTTTTCCTCCTTAAATTCCAGATTTTTTGCTGCAAAACCCGGAATTGGAGGTGAACGGCACCTTATCTTTTGCTCTGTAAAACAGCAAAAGCACAGGTAAGAATATCTACTTCCCTGTACTTTTAAATTTAATTCATATGTATCCTGCTCTATTAGTTCACTATATAGCACAAAAAATGCCTGTACATGGCTGATGATTTTTTTAACCAGCCACCACAGGCATTGATACTAAAGTTTCTTAGCTGTCTGATGTAAAAAACAGCATTACTGTATTTTATTTGCAAATATAAAATCCCCCTGGCTCTAAAACAGGGCCAGAAGGGAATAAAAATATGTCAACCGGCGTACTAATGTACCCGTCAAAGCACCGTTTTTTTCTTTGACGGGATTCCCCCCGGTTTTTTATATCAATTTTATTTTCTCTTTTATTGTATCAAACGAATTTCAATATACTTTCAGCGAAAATTCATTTTTCTCTCGATTTTCTTATAATTATATGAAAAGAGCCAGAAACAACTTTATTAAAATGTGTCTGTTTCTGGCTGCCACTCTCTATTTCTCTTTTTTGAATTGGTATCCGTATCCCCGGATATTTTGAATAATATTACGTCCCAATTTTTTTCTTATAGTATATATGCTGCTTTCAATGCCATGATAATCGCTCATTACATCTTCTCCAGTTATCGCTTTATAAATCTGTCTGGTAGTCAGTACCTGGTCATGATAGTAAGCAAGCGTATACAAAACATCAAATTCCCTTGTGGTCAATTCCACTTCTTTTCCTTTTAGAAAAACCCGTCTTTGCTTTGTCCGTATCTCCACATCACCAAATACCATTTCTTTTCCGTCTGCAGTGGAGATACATTCTATTTCCTGATCTTCTGCCAGCACTGCTTTAATTTTTTCTACAACCTGTTCCTCCGGGTCAGAAAAAGTTACGATTATCATTTTCCCAAGCTACCACCTTCTCTCCCTGGCAAAATTAAGGAATTATATCCCAATGCCACATATATCAGCAACTGGCCGGAACCCATTCCTCATATCCCCTGGCCCCTTCCGACAGACGTTTCATTCCATCTTCCACCCGGCTTCTGGGACAGGCTATATTCATTCTGATAAACGGACCTCCGCTTTCCCCATACTGCCGTCCTTCCGACAGATACAGCCCGGTATACTCTCTCAGATATTGTGTAAACTCTGTGGCACAACCCTGCATTTTCCGGCAGTCCAGCCACAAAAGATAAGTAGCCTCTGAAGGTACTGGTCTAATCTGTGGACCCTCTTTCTTCAGGAAGTTCTCCACATAATTTTTATTTTCCTGAATATACACTCTCAAAGCGTCCAGCCAAGCCTCCCCTTTCGTGAAAGCAGCCACCGCCGCCTCCACCGCAAAGGAATTTGGTTCTGCCACTTCATCCGTATTCAGTCCCCGCCAGACCTTATGCCGCAGATTCGGATTCGGAACGGCCACTGCCGCTGTCTGCAGTCCTGCCAGGTTAAAGGCTTTTGTAGGCGCTATGCAGGTGATGCTGTGATTCCTGCAACTTTCTGATACCGAAGCAAAGGGAATGTATTCCTTACCCGGACTGGTCAAATCACAATGAATTTCATCTGAAATTACCGTCACATGATATTTCCTGCACAGCTCACCCACCTGTCCCAGTTCTTCCCTGCTCCAGATTCTTCCCACCGGATTGTGGGGATTGCACAGAATCATCAGCGTGGTCTGGGGATTGGAAAGTTTCCGCTCCAAATCTTCAAAATCCATCTGATAGGCACTTTCATCATAGCGCAATGGACTTTCCACAATATTCCTTCCGTTATTCACAATGGAATTGAAGAATATATTGTAAACCGGCGTCTGAACCAGTACATTTTCTCCTGGTGTTGTCAGCTTGCGCACCATACTGGAAATGGCCGGAACTACTCCCGTACAGAACACAAGCCACTCCTTTTCCATAGAAAAACCATGCCTGCGCTCCCACCAGCCCATATAAGCCTGATACCATTCTTCCGGCACCACAGAATAACCAAATACACCATGGGCCGCCCTTTCCTGAATTGCCGCCTGAATCTCCGGCGCTGTCTGGAAATCCATGTCTGCCACCCACATAGGCAGCTCATGCTCTTTTACATCCCATTTCATCGAATGGGTATCTCTTCTGTTGACAGGTTTATCAAAATCGTAAGGCATACTATCCCTCCAAGTTTTCTAGCAAAGTTTATCTCACAAACAACCTTATTCCAAGGAAAAGGTCACAGTTACATCGCCACTTCCCAGGGCTTCCTCCCAGCCGGTCAGATTATCAATATGCCCCAGTCTTGTGTAGCTCCAGGAATTGGAGCCGTAAAAAATAACAATCTGGTTCCCGTTGTATAAGACGATATCCCCGGCCTGTGTTGTGGTCTGGCTATTGTTGGCGGGAAGGCTTGTTCCCAGAGGGCCTACCTTTTCAAAGCCGGAATAGTCACTCATCTGGATCACTACAGGACTCTCCCGCATCATTTCCACCAAAGCAGACACGGCTTCATTCTCTTCCAGTGTCGCTGAAAATACCACATCCGCAACCTGCACATTCATATTTGTCACTTCATTTTCCTCCGTATTATTCTGAATATCTGTTTCCGTACCAGCCGTTTCACCAGGCTCCGTTTCCGGCATAATTTCCGTCTCACTCATAACTGCTGATTCGGTCATGCCTTCTGCTTCATCAGATCCGGCGCTCTCCGTCATAGTTTCTGATACAGTTTCTGTGGAATCCATATCGGCGGATGATACATCTACAGTCTCTAATCTTTCCGTAGCGTCAGGCTGTGATGTACTTTTTGCTACAGAAGATTCCGCTTCAGATACCGAGGCCCTTGCCTGTGTATCATTCTTTCTACATGCCGCCAAAGAAAGCACAACCGCCATAAGACAAAGTAAAATACAACATTTTTTCACCGTTATCTGCTCCTCGCTTTTCAGATTTCTATTTTATGTCGGAATCGCCCGTATAAAAACAAAGATTCCAAACAAACTCAAAACTGCCCCGAAAATCCGGTTCATCTTCTGGAGATTGTCCGTCCGCTTCTTCTTTCTGGCCAGGGCAACCGCGGCAGTAAGCCCTCCCCACCAGAGGTAGGTTCCAATGAAAACACCTAAAACCACCAGCCAGCCATTTTCAGACGTACTTCCTCCCGCAATGCCAAACCAGGAAAAGGCAAACAGAAAGGTCAGGATCGCCGCCGGATTCGTAATCCCTATCAAAAAAGAAGAAAGAAACATCCGCACTCTTCCCGACACTGCCGGGATTTTGGCCGCCTCTCCTTTTCGGAAAAGCAGGCGGATTCCCATAAACAGGACAATGGTTCCCCCTGCCAGATGGATGGCCGTCTGGTATTCCAAAAGGAAATCCGAAACCATAGTCAGGCCGAAAGCCCCGATTGCAGCATAGATACAGTCCGCTATGGACGAGCCAATTCCCGTGAGAAGTCCTGCCTTTATCCCATGCTCCCATGTCCTTTGTACCGTCATGGCTCCTACAGCACCCACCGGCACCCCAAAGAGCAGCCCGATCAGAATCCCTTTCAAAAGCAGGCTCATACCGCCTCCTTCCACTCTCTCCTGCAGATGATCTTTGTCTTTGCCGGATCTACCTTGTCTTTTTCAACAATCAGTTCATCAATACGGTCTGCACGAATCACGCCGCCGGAAGGGTTCATCACGCTGTCAATCTTTCCTGTGATGTCGGCATCCACCTTGGAATACTCAAAAGCCAGCGTGGTGTTCAGGAGCTTACAGTTCTTCATCACCAGATTGTCAATGTAGCACATTCCCTGCAGGCTCTCAATGGTGCAGTTAATCAGCGTCAGGTTCTTCGCATTCCATCCCAGATATTCGCCGGAGATGAAAGAATCGTATACGGTCACATTCTCGCTGTTCCAGAAGGCATCCTTGGAAAGCATCCGGGCATTATGGATTTCCATATTCTTTACCCCATCAAAGGAATAATTGCCCACCAGCTGGAAATCCCGCAGCACCATATTCCGGCTGTTCATGGCAAAGTAATCACCCTTTGCCGATACATGCTCCAAGGTCACATCCTCACAGTTCCAAAGTGTTTCCGCTGCATTGGGGAAGTTCACATTGCGCAGATTTACTGTGCGGCAGCGGCGGAAGTTCTTCGGGGCCTCGATCACGGCATCCTCCACCGTGATATTGTCCGTGTACCACACCCCTGCGCGGGCCATCTCAAACCAGGTACAGTTTCTGGCCGTAATATTCTTTGCATACCAAAAGGGATACTTCCACTTGAACATGCAGCCCTCCAGCTCAATATCATGACTCTCTTTCAGCGGGGACTCTCCATCTGCAAAGATGCTGTCATAGATCTTCAGATCCGCTCCCTGAAACAATGCTCTTTCTCCTGTCAAATACTCCTGTCTGATTTCTCTTGCTTTCATGATGTTTCCTCCTTCATTATGTTCAGTAACGTTTTACTTTTTATGTCTGCCCGTTCTTTCCTTTGGCTTATAATAAGGATACCGGATGCAGATAACATGCCGCTAACAAATAAATAAACAATTTCTAAATGAATTCTTGCAGATTTCTCAACTTATCAGACGGCTTCATCAGATGAACTTCCCTCTGAATCCGTTTCGATTGGTTTTATTACTTTTGCAGGTGCGCCTCCCACAATCACACCAGCCGGAACATCCTTTGTTACCACAGCCCCGGCTGCAACGATAGCCCCATCACCAATCGTAACGCCCTGTAATACTGTAGCATGGGCGCCGATCCATACATTTTTTCCGATATGAATGGGCTTTGGAATAAGATCTCTTCGATGCTGCGGGTTCTGTTCATGATTTAAAGTTGCCAGAACGACCATCGGGCCAATCAATGCCCCATCATCAATGTAAATTCCGCCCTGATCCTGAAATTGGCAGCCTCCGTTTATGAAAACATGCTTTCCAATGTGAAGATTTTTTCCACAATCCGTATAAAACGGCGGAAACAGTCCGAAGCTCTCATCAATCTCCCGTCCTGTAAGAAGGGAAAACAACTCCCGTAGTTCCTGCGGTTCATGATAGCCGCAATTTATCCGGGCTGTTATTTTCATTGCCTCCTGGCTCAGTTTCCCCATATATGCAAGAACCTCTGAGCCACGCACCACCTTTTCACCAGAATTCATTGCTGAAATAAAATTTTCCGTATTCATAAAATCCTCCTGCTTACTTTTCAATTTGAAACTACTATAAACATTCATAATGTGTTTCTCCATAGATTTAGTATAAGAAAGCAGGGTAAAAATAGCAAATACTTATGCTTAATAGTTTTCCATAACAAATAATTATACTTTTATAACCGGTGTTTCATAAAGGTTAATGAAGGCCCACTTTTCGAATAGGAAATCAGTACACAGTAGTTACATTAGTTCATGCCAAAATAAGAGCCGGCATCCCAAAATTCATGCTGCCGACTCTGCTTAACCTTTCATTCCTGCATATCCTGAATGCAGTATTGCTTTAATATTTCTATATTTGTTTCTGTCGTATCCGAAATTTTTAATTGCAATGGCCTTGAAATGTCCATGCTGAGGATACCCATAATAGATCTGGCCTCAACCACATAATGTCCGGAACATAAGGCAAACTTCCCTTTCATGTTTGCAATGGCAGTTTCAAATTTTTTGATCAGGTCAAAACTTCCCAGATATATATTTAAAGTTGCAGACATTTGTTTCCTCCCTCCTGGCATCTTTCATCCTAAGATGCCGTATGCTTTCATCGCCAGCTCCAACCTTCTTTTGTTTGTTTCTTCCAGTTCTGTAAGGGGCATTCTTGGTATGCCTGCCGCAAATCCCATAAGGTTCAGGGCGCTCTTTACCGGAATGGGATTTACTTCACAAAACAAAGCCTCAATCAATTCCATGGATTGCAGCTGCAGTGCGGCGCTCTTAGCAGTCTTTCCTTCAAAATACAGCTGGCAGATATCGTGTGTCTGCCTGGGCACCACATTGGACAGAACAGAAATGACACCCTTTCCGCCCAAAGAAAGAACCGGCACAATTTGGTCGTCATTGCCCGAATATACGTCTACATCGCCCTCTGCCAAAGCCAAAAGTCTCGCTGTCTGGGAAATATTCCCTCCTGCATCCTTTACCCCTACAATATTTTTTACTTCACGGCACAGTCTGACAATCGTTTCTGGCTGAATATTACATCCTGTCCTACCCGGCACATTATACAGCAGTACCGGAATCTGAATAGCCTCAGCTACCGTTTTAAAATGCTGATACAGCCCATTCTGGGTTGCCTTATTATAGTAAGGCGAAACCAGCAGAATACCATCCGCCCCCGCTTTTTCTGCCTCCACAGAAAGCTCCACTGCTGTATTTGTGCAGTTTGAACCTGTTCCTGCAATCACCGGCAGCCTTCCGGCCACTGTCCTGACACAGTGCCGGATCAGGTTCAGCTGCTCCCCATGTGTGAGCGTGGATGCCTCCCCGCTGGTCCCGGCTACAATGATGGCATCCGATCCGTTCTGTATCTGGAATTCTGCCAGTCTGTCAAACTCTATATAATTGATGCTCCCATCTTCATGGAAGGGCGTTATGATTGCTACGCCGGCTCCCTTAAAAATCGACATGCCCCTTCCTCCTTCTGGCTGTGATAAATCTTCGTTGGCTGTTCTTCCCGTACAAGGCGCCCCTGTGTCCCAACCACTGTGGCACCGGCAGGAACCTCCTTCAGTACAACGGTTCCTGCTCCGATTCTGGCACCTTCCCCTACGGTAAAACTGCCCAAGATTTTAGCGCCTGTGCCAATAATCACGTTATCTTTGATGGTCGGATGACGCTTTCCCTGTTCTTTTCCTACCCCTCCAAGGGTAACTCCGTGATACATGGTAACATTGTCCCCAATCTCTGCAGTCTCGCCAATGACCACTCCATTTCCGTGATCTATAAAAAGCCCTTTTCCAATCACTGCACCCGGATGAATCTCAATCCCGGTTTTTCTTGCAGCCCTCTGGGAAATCCATCTTGCAAGGAAATAATGCTTTCCCAGATACAGCTTATGTGCCAGCCGATAATACAAAACTGCCCTGAATCCGGGATACAGGATAATCTCCAGATTGCTTTTGATTGCAGGATCTCTTTCACGGATTACCTTTGCTTCCGCTTCCAAATAAGAAATAATACCCATATCCTTTCCTTCCTGTTTTCCGTTTACGGCTGTGAAATCTGGATAATCTTATTGCCCCATCCTTCCAGCACCGGGTTTTCTTCCACTGCCGTTATAAATTCTTCCGTTGCATCAAATGTACCGATCTTTGTATATTCTGCTGAAATCTCCGCATCGTGGTAAAACAATACGATACGGTTAGGATCGGAATAAAATACGTCCCCCGCCTTTGCCTCTGTCACGGTTTCCGAATGGTCAGGAATCTCATACCTGCTAGGGATATCATAATACTGCAGCACACTGTAGTCCGCATCCGGATCACGTTCATAGATGGGAAGTCTCCAGTCCGAAGTCCCCACATACCTTGCGATGGCTTCCGCAGTTTCATTGTCCAAAAGCGTCATCATAAAAGCCTCTCCGTTATCTCCGAACCGGACTTCCAACTGTGCGCTGCCGCTTTCAGCCGTCTGAGCCCCGCCAGACTGATTCTCCATACCGGCAATGTCCTCTGTATCGGTACGGTTTTCCGAAGGCTTCTCTGCTCCGGCATGTCCAATATTCGGATCATCTCCCACAACATTGCTGCCCTCAGCAGCCGTATCTCTTGCCCTTTCGGTATCCTGGCCGTTCTGTCCGCATCCCACCAGAAGCATGGCCGAAAGTGCCGCTGCCGCCATCATCCCCATTCCTCTTTTTACCATAATTGTCCTGTAGTTGTTGTTCTTCATTTTTGTTTCCATCCTTTCTTTATTTTTATTGCCTGTTATTTCGATTTTCTTTCCATCATGTTTTAAGATTCCGCTGTCAACACGTTCATGTCCTCCTTTCTGATCCTGCCTGATAACAGCCAGGCGAGCCCAAAGAATAACAAGATTACTATTCCACCCGGAAGGAGAACACTTCCAAGTGTATTCCCCGATGCGAAATTGCTTATCCCGGCCAGACGCATGACAGTAGACACAACAGGGTCAGTGAACCCAATAGCCGCCATCGTCCCAATCACTGCCCCAGCCGCTGCCACCAGTCCAAAGCGGAAGGCAAAGGAGATCCGGAGCATCCGGACAGAGCATCCGATGGATTTATAGATTCCCATATCCTTCCGCTCCGCATCCAGAATCTTTGTCCCTGCCATTCCCGTGACAATACAGATAAATACTGCACTCATTCCATACAGGACAAGAATCATCAGATGCATGGCAGATATGATTCCAAAAAGCCCAGGCCAGGAATTTTCATGGACATGGACGTCCCCGCCATAGGCTTGTTCCAAAGCCTCGGTAATAGCCTGTTTCTGGGAAACGTCTTCCAGGAAATAATGGTAACACCACAGGCGGCTGTCATCCTCTCCGATGGAGAGATACCCTTCCCTGCTCATTCCCAGATTTGCCCCCATATCGTTGGCACAGTGGTAGATTCCTGAAACCGTAAACTCCCTGCTGCCTTTATTTCCACGGATTGTAACGGAATCTCCTACATCTGCTCCCAGGTCTGCTGCCAGCGCCTCTGTCAGCACTACCTGATCGGCCTCTCTGCTGGTCTGCCCCCTGCTGATGTGGAAACGCTCCGGCTCTGTGATTACATTTGCCGTATAATTTGTTCCGTTCACGGAAATGCTGGGCATGGCTAACAGATAGCTGTCTATGATATCCGTATAGGAAAGCACCATCTGTTCCATTTCTTCTACAGGAAGTTTTCCCATAACCTGCACGCCCAGGTCAAGGTCTGCCGGATTAAAGGCATCCATCATCCCCTTCCCGTCCGTCCCCAGCCAGCTGTTCATCCTACCTGCCAGGGATGCGAAGAACACCAGAAGTGCCGCTACCAGACAGGCACTCGCATAACGCCTCCTGCCCGTCAAAACCTGCCGCAACGCCAGATGGAACGTGAGCCCTTTTGCCCGAAGCCCATTGCGGAAAAAAGTGGTTCCTGACACGGATACCCTATCTGATTCTCCCCGGATGGCTGCCATCGGCGTAATCTTCCGAATTTTACGAAGGCGCAGGATACAAAAGCCAGCCGGAACCAACAGGAGAATTGCAAATATCCCCACACAGGGCAGAAGCGGAAAACGAACTGGGAGCAGGACTCCCGTAGTGGTAACGGTCATCCGGCTCACCATCCCTGCCATTGGAACCGCTAAAAGCATCCCCAGAATGATGCCGACTCCCATCGCTCCCCCATACTGTACCAGCAGCTGACCGGAAAGTTTCCTGCCTGTAAAGCCAAGAGTTTTTAAAATCCCAAAATTTTTCCATTCCTGCTCCACCAGTCCGGAAATGCTGTGTCCCATTACCGCCATGGCAACTCCCAGCAAAACCACCGCAAAAGCCGCCATGATCGCACAAAATGCATTCTGGAGGATTGCCATGAAACCGGCAATCGTATCTGCGCTGTGGATAAATTCCGTATACATGGAAAGAGGCGTGTTCTCTGTTAGCTCCCTGTTCATTTCGGAAGCGTTCATGCCGCTTTTTGTTTCAATATGGATCATGCCCCCGTCCCTGGCCAGGGCGTCCATCCCGGTTTCCTCTATGACAGAGCAGATTTGCTCATAGGTCTTTCCTGCGATCAGAAACCCTTTCATCCCAATCATGGAGCTGCCCATAAAAGGATCTTCATAATAACCCGCCACCGTCAGGCTTAACTTACGCCCGCCTCTGGCAATGGGAAAGGTAATTGTATCACCAGGCTCCAGATCCATCATGGATTTCATGGAAGGGGAAACGTACACTTCATCTTCCCTGATTTCTTCCGGAGCTTTTGCATAACCGGAAAGATTATTCTGAAAGAAACGATACCTGTCCCCAAAGGAAGCTTCGCTTCCTTGAGAGTTCCATGGAATCATCTGCCCCTCGCTGTCAGATTCCATGCCGTTTGCCTCATATTCAGAAAAAACCAGTTCCTGAACCTCCGCTCCCTCTACCCCTTCCTGTTCCCGGATACTTTCCAGCAGGAATTCCATATCCGGCACATCCGATGCCCATGCGGTAAGATCTCCAAAACCTGCCCTCTCCATTTCTTCCCGGATATAGCTGTTTCCCACAAGCGCAATCATCAGTACCGTTGTCAGGGAAAGCGCTGTCAGGAACAAAAGGATTCCAATTCCGATATAACTACCCTTATGCCGTTTCATTCCCGCACGTATCATAATCTGATTTTCCAACATAAACCATGCACCTCCCTACCACCTGAGCCTGGAAAGCCACTGGCTTACATCTCTTTCCCGCTGCTTTTCTTCCATCTCGTTATAAGGCTTCAAAGCCAGTTCATCGCAGACCTTTCCATCCTCCAGATAAAGAATCCGGTTCCCTCTGGCTGCTGCCTGCAGGTCATGGGTCACCATCAGGATGCTCTGCCCTTTTCGGTTTAAATCCGTTAAAAGTCCCAGAACTTCACGGGTATTTGCCTGGTTTAATGCGCCTGTAGGCTCATCGGCAAACAAAAGTCCCGGCTTTCCAATCATAGCTCTGGCAATGGCCGCCCTTTGCGCCTCACCACCGGATACCTGGGAGGACAGTCTGTCCTTCGCCTCTTCCACATCCATCTGCCGCAGGAGATTTGCCGCCCTTTCTTTTACCTTTTCGGCACTGTCCTTTTTGCTCACATATCCCGCCACCAGCACATTTTCCAAAAGCGTCAGGTTACTGACCAGATGGGTCTGCTGGAATACAAATCCAAATTCCTCCGCCCGAAGCCTGGCCATCCGGTTTTCTGAAAGACCGCTGATCTCCTGATCCCGGTAGAGCACGCGGCCTCTGCTTATCTGATCCATGCCGCTTAAACTATATAAAAGCGTAGATTTCCCGGCTCCTGACGGCCCCATGATAACGGTAAAATCTTTTTCAAATATTTTGATGTCAATTCCATCAAGGACTTTTGTTTCCGCCTTTCCCTGCCGAAAAACTCTGGTGATCTTTTCTCCCTGTAATATCGTATCTGCCATTTGTTACGCCACCTTTCCCTTTAATATCAAAGGTTTTTTTCCTGTTCGGATGTCTGGTAGAATTTCATTTACAAAATTTACATAGAACTGCACAAAATCCAGTTTTTTCTCTGACAGGATTTCCCTCATCTGTTGCAGCATCTCCTGTCTGATTCTTTCTTTTGATGCTCCATGCTCTGTTTCTGCAAACATCTCAAAAGTGTCTTTTGTAGTCTGCCGGAACTGGTAATCTTTCAGCCCCTCGATGCAGAACCCTTCAATCGCCAGCGGATGGAGAAATTCCCTGTTTCCCCTTCCGTCCTCAAACCAAAGGACATCCTCGTTCCGTCCCAGAAGCCCCACTGCTCTGGTGAATGGAAGCTCCCCTCCCTCTGGCGCTTTCAGCGTCAGCCGGTCAGAAAGGCGATACCGGATCAGCGGCTGCGCATAATTATAAAGGCAGGTAAGGTACATCACTCCGTTTTCCACCTCAATGACATTCATATCGTCAAACAGAAGCATCCCGTCCTTTGGGTTGGTTTCCACTCCAAGAGCCAGGGACTCACTAGAACCATAGAAATTGACCACCTGTGTCCGGAATATCTTTTCCAGATAGATGCGTAAGCTTGTTCCCAACGGTTCTCCACAGGAGATTACCCTTTCCGCATCCAGACTGACTTCCCCATTCTCCATCAGCTGTGCCAGAATTTTGATAGCAGACGGATAGCCTATAACGATATTGGGCTTAAACGCTTTCAGCTGGCTGATCCATTCTGTGACCGGCGTTTTGATGTCCAGATAGAGCTGGCTGGCGCCGACTCCACGAGTCCCGTCTCCCACCGCCATAGCGCCTCCATATCTCCCGTCTGTGGCCGCTATATAGACAATTCTGGGACGTTTCATCAGGAGTCTCAAAATCTGCGGCATGGACATTCCCCAAAGAGCCGCCCGGATGATACCCAGAAGCATCTGGCTCCAAGCATCCCCATCATATACAAAGTATCCGGGTTTCCCGGTGCTGCCGGAGGAATGAACCACATGGTACTTTCCCTGATAAGGTTTCCTGTCTGCCGCTTCCCCCGCATCAAATTCCCGCAGGTTTTCCTGTTTTAAATCCGGCACTGTGACCAGTTCATCAAAATGCTCCAGAAGTGCCTGTTTATCAATGGTGGGGAAGCAGGAAAGGGGCAGCGTATCCAACTGTTCTTCCGTAATTCCTGCACGTTCAAAGGCCGTCCGGTAATAAACGGAATGTTCCCATGCGTATCTGAGAAGTTTCCGCAATTTTCCATCCTGCAGGGAACGCATCTTATCAGCGCTTAATTTCACATTCTTTTTCAGTCTGTATAAATCTGTTAAAGTCTTTAAGTAATTCATTTTCGTCCTCCTCGTCAAGATTGTTGCATGGCTCACCTATTCAACCGAAATGACATATGCCGTTTTATAATTTTCCCTGTGGTAATAAATCAGTTCCTTTGTTTCCTGATTCATCACAATACTCCATTCGGTAGATTCAAACTCGCCAAAATTATCCTTGCTCACGCTGTCCAGTGCATTCCGTACCTCTACCTCCGTCATCTCCCTGTGTTCTTCCAATGTCTGGGTAAGGATTTCATACCGGGTATGGGACTGGGCAGTTCCTATTCCCTGCTTCTCCCCCGAAGCCAGATAAAAGTTAGTGACAACAGGCGTCTTGGTGACAATCATTTCATGATCCACATATTCTACTGCCACGCTCCGGCCGTCCGCATCTGCCAGAGCCAGATGCACCATCATTCCCATGGAGCTGTGAAAATCATATTGCCGCAGCAGCTCCAGCGCTTCTTCCACATTGGCCGCTTTGTCAAGCAATAACCGGATTGCCGTGGTAGTAGTAAGGTCAGGCTTTTCCGTATCCTGATTGATACTTGCGGAGTCCTGGATCATATTCACAGAAACCGCCAACCCCTTTTCATTCATTCCATCCAGTGGCGCATACAGGGAAACAACCGCCTGCATCTGATCCGGTAATTCTGAAAGGTCAAGTCCTCCAGCCCGGATGAAATCCATATTGACGGTTGAAACAGAAGCGTATCCATTTTCCGGCCTAGCACTGACAATCAACCCTCTGCACGCATTCCAGTCAAAATTCCTTCCGAACAGATATTCGCCGCCCCGGTTTTTCACTGACAGGGTACTGCATCCAAAAGGAGCTCCTTCCATATAGATTTCCTGTGCCAGCAGCGATGTGATATATGCCGCAACATCCGTGTCTGAACCAGCGCCTCCCTGTTCTAAAAATGTATCAAAGCCATAATCCCCTTCATATCGGACGGTTGACAGCCCTGCTTCCAGTTCTGTGATTTCAGAAGTTGGAGTGATCCGGACTGTATTCTCATCTTTGTTTCCTTTTTCATTCTCTTCTTCCGTTATTGTTTCTTCCTCTGTCCTGCTTTTCTGCACTTCTTCGCTATGGCTGTTTACCTCAGTCTGCTCACCGGAATATCTTCCGCATCCTGACAACAGGCACGATATGCCTAAAACTAAAAGCAGACCTATATAAAATCTTTTTTTCACTCCGGCTCCTTTCTGCACATCATTAGAAGAATCGCTTCTCTTGCGATTTTTCAGTGTGTAACTTAGAAGTTCTTTACACACTTTTCTCTCTGTGCCTGTAACTATAACTATAGCCACCCTAGATAACATGCTTCTAACAGAAAAATAAACAATTTCTAAATGAATTCTTGCAGATTTCTCAATTACTTTTTGTTTTATGTTTCTGGATTTATCTTAACAAGATGATATATAAATAGCAAATACTTATACTTTATCTATTTAACAAGGAAATAACTATACAAAAAAAATCGTAATTCACTCCCAATACAGCCACGCCCACCAAACATAGTCTGACGCATATCTACTCATCCGCACACTCAGACTTCTGCCTGCACAAAAATACCGGTTTTACATGAGCAACAGATTTATCGCTGTCATTCATGCCAAACCGGTGTTTTACATCTGAAATAATATGTTATTTTTTTCTGCATGGACATTGGGTAAGGAACCTCTTATTTTTCAAAAATATATGTTCCCTTCGGAATGCTTTCAATATATTCCCCTCCACTTATTACCTGTCCCAGCTCATATAGTCCATTGTATGAACCGAACTCTTTATAGAACATAACCACATCTCCCCAGGGAGCAAAATAAGCCAATGTACCCGTCTTTGCATCTGCAAGAGGCGTATTGGATGTCTCCAGGCCCTCCGGAGGATAAAATATCTTTTCATCATCACTGTAATCAGATATTTCTACTTGAAATGGCAACTGCCCATACAATGATTCTGCTGCCGCACTGTCATTGAGTTCAAATACAATCTCATGTTCATCAACCATAATGCGCATCTGTTTCCCCATCCTGTATCCCTCCTGATCTTCTGCTGACGATTCCAGCTTTTCCAGCGTTACTGTGCCATCAAAACTTTCGAGGTACTCTGTCCCGGAGGTACAGATGCCCAGACGGTGCATCTCATCTCCCGCATAGAAATCTTCATATAAAATGAACACATCTCCCCAAGGTTCATAATAGCTCAGTTCGCCTTTTATCCCATCATGATAAGCCTCGTCAGCTGTAACAGGAAGGCTCTCTGGCGGGTAGAACATCCACTGGGCATTTCTGAAATTCTCTGTATCCAGCACAAGCGGAAGCTGCTCATACAGTTTCTCTGCCGCTTTTGTATCGTAAAGCTGAAAAACCGCTTCCTTTTCATCTGAACTGATTTTTATAGAAAGTCCTGAAAGGTTTAACCCTGGACTTTCATGATTGCTGTGATTGTCTGCATAATCTGTTTCCAGGGATTCTGCCATATTTTCTGCAGACTGCTCCGGCTGTTTCTCTGTTTTCTCCGAATGGATGTTTCTGTCTGTATTGCCGCATCCTGAAACGGACAACAATGTTATGGTAGACAACAGGAATAACACTATCTTTTTCAGCATAATACGCTCCTATAAGCATCGTCATCCACCGGTTCCAGCCATTCGTTAGAACCTTCTTCGGCAGGAACCTCAACAGCCAGATGGGAGAACCAGCTGTAAGGCGCTGCTCCATGCCAGTGTTTTACGCCTGCCGGAATATTTACTACATCGCCGGGGAATAACTCCTGTGCCTTTTTCCCCCACTCCTGATAATATCCCCGGCCGCTGACACAGATCAGAATCTGTCCTCCTCCGCTCTTTGCGTGATGGATATGCCAGTTGTTACGGCAGCCAGGTTCAAAGGTCACATTAAAGATGCCCACCTGCTCAGCAGAAACCGGTGCCAGATAACTCTGTCCGATAAAATACTGCGCAAAAGCTTCATTGGGCTGCCCTATGGGAAACAGCATGGAAGCTGCATGTGCAGATTTTGCATCCGCTTCGGAACATTCCTCTGACCAGATTTCTTTGGCCATCCGGAATGCCGCCCATGCCTTGGGCCATCCGGCATAAAAGGCTGCATGTGTCAATATTTCCGCAATTTCCGTTCTGGTAATCCCGTTCTTTTTCGCACTCATCAGGTGGAACTGAAAAGAAGAATCCACCAGTCCCTGAGCCATCAGTGAAACCACCGTTACCAGTGACCGGTCCCTCAAAGAGAGTTTATCTTCCCTGCTCCACACTTCTCCAAATAACACATCATCGTTTAACTGTGCAAATTTCGGGGCAAATTCACCCAGTGTGTCTCTGCCCGCTGTCTGTTTTACTGCCATCTTGTCCTCCTTGTAATTCCTATGATTTTCTCTGCCAACGCTATCCAGCCATCCTCTTTTTATCACTGCATATTCACTGTAAAGAAATCTGCCAGTCTGTCAAAGGGAATACGGTCTCTCCGGTCATACAGGTCGATATGCTCCGCATCTTCCACCACCAGCATTTCTTTCGGCTCTAAAGCCCGCTCATAAGCCGCATCGCTGAAAAACCGGGAATGTGCCCTGTCTCCAACAACAAACAGGATTGGGCGGGGAGAAATCTCGTCAATGAAATCCAACGGCCGGAAATTCATGATCGCCAGCTCACTGGTCGTAGTAAACCCGCCTCTGGCGCTCGGATGATGCCCCCTCTTCAATGCATAAAAACGGAACCACTCCGCCCCCGGCTCCGGAATATCCTCCGGCACCTTGTCGATTGGCTGCTCCGGGAATCCCGGCAGGTACTCTGGATATCCGTTTTCCGCATCAATCCACCGTTGATTTGAAAGGCGCTCCTTTACGCTCTGCAGTTCTTCCCTGTCCATATTTCCCCTGACTGCCACATTCATATCATACATGCTCATAACGGCAACTGCACGGATTCTGGTATCACACTGAGCCGCTGAAAGCGCAAACCCGCCGGAACCGCATATCCCGATTACACCGATTTTTTCCCTGTCTACAAACTTCTGAAGCCCCAGAAAATCCACCGCCGCACTGAAATTCTCCACAAAAATATCCGGTGACGACACATTTCTGGGAAAGCCCCCGGATTCCCCCATAAAGGACTGGTCAAAGGTCAGCACAACAAATCCTTTCTGTGCCAGTTCATTGCCGTACACACAGGGGCCCTGTTCCTTCACCCCTCCATACGGCGCACCGATAATCAGCGCCGGATGCTTCTGATCCAGAGAAATTCCCTTTTCAAAGTAAAGTTCTCCTGTAATATCCAGCCCATATCGGTTCCTGTAAACTACTTTTTTCCTCTCCACACTCTGTGATAATTCTAAAATATGTCCGCTCATGTTCCATTCCTCCTTCAATTTTTTATTTTCTTTTGCGGATAACTTATTTTTTTTCTATACCAGTACTGCTTTCTCAGGAACTGCCTGCCATAAAGGAATAATATTTCTGGTAGTTTTCCCTATGGTAATAGCGTGCCTCCCCGGTACTCTGATTATAGACAATGCTCCACTCCGTAGACGCAAAATCAGAATCAAAATTGTGCTTGCTCACACTGTCAAGGGCATCCCGTATCCCGTCCATACTAAATGGGAAACCGCTCTGCAGCATATCATCCAGCATGGCATATCGGATTTTGGATTCTTCTGTTCCGATGCCGTACTTCTCACCGGGCGACAGGTAATAGTTTGTGACAACCGGAGTTTCTGTTACCACCATTTCATTGCCAATATACTCTACAACCACAGAATGCCCGGCTGCATCAGCAATGGCAAAATGCACCATCATTCCCGCCGATGCGTGCATGTCATACTGAGAAAGCAGCTCCAACGCTTCCTCCACATCAGATGCCTTATCAAGCAGCAAACGTACTGCCATTGTCGTAGTCAGATCCGGTTTCCCTGTATCCTGCTGGAATCCCGGACTGTCCTGGATCATCAGAACCGCCACACACAGCCCCCTTTCATTCATCCCATCCATAGGCGCAAAAGGCGCTGCCACTGACAAAAGACGCATCTGTGTTTCTTCCGGCATATTCAGTCCCAAGTTTAGGAAATCCATGTTTACGGTGGAAACAGAATCGTACCCTTCCGCCGGATTGGTCAGCACGATTAGCGCCGTACAGGTTCCCCAGTCAAAATTCCTTCCAAACAAAGCATCGCCCTCCGGTGTCCTGGCAGAGATGGTGCTGCACCCAAAAGAACCGCCCCTCAAATCTATGGGAAGCAAGCCATGGAACACATCCTGTATCACAAATTCCGCCACCGCCAGATCATCGGATGCACCTCCCTGCTCCAGAAAGCCGTCCAGATTATAATCGCCTTTATATTCCATGGAATACAACCCATCCTCCAGTTTCCTGACACTTGCGGCTGTCCGAATATTCCTTTGGAAAAGCAGTATAAAAGTAATAAGTACCACTACCAGCAAAACGAAAAAGGTATAAACGATATATTTCAATTTTATTCTTTTCATATCATGCTCCTGATTGCTTTTTTTCCCTCCAACTTTTTTAATCAATCCGGAACCGGTATCCCGCTCCCCACACTGTTTCAATAAACTGGTTCTCTGCATCAATTTTCCCCATCTTATCCCGCAGGCGGTTGATATGGACCGTCACAGTAGCCGCATCCCCCAGAGAATCCATTCCCCATACCCGGTCAAACAGGGTATCCTTTGAAAATACCAGATTGGGATTTTCCGCCAAAAACAGTAGCAGTTCAAATCCTTTATTGACCAGTATGACTTCCTTTTTATCCAGATAAACTCTTCTGGACTTCGGCAGGATCGTCAGATTCCGGTAGGTAATCTCTGTTTCCTGCTGTTCATCCTCTTTTTCCGCAGAAGAAAGTAGGTTATGGATATAGATGTGGGATTTCACCCTGGCCACCAGTTCCGTAGGGCTGAAAGGTTTTATCAGGTAATCATCTGCCCCCAATCCCAGTCCACGAATCTTGTCAATATCCTCTTTTTTGGCTGTCACCATAATGATTGGCAGCCGCAGGCTCCTGCGCAGCTCCCGGCATACATCAAAGCCTGTTTTGCCGAGGAGCATCACATCCAACAGAATGGCATCATATTTTTCGGTTTTCGCCTTCTTTTCTCCGGTGATACCGTCAAAGGCCAGATCGGTTTCGTATCCGTTCGCCTCCAGATAGTCACGTTCTAATTCTGCAATTAACTCATCATCTTCTATAATCAGTACCCTTTCCATTGTAGCTGATTCCTTTCCTTATCTCTGCCCGTATTTCAGGGCATTATGGTACACCCTTGTGGTGTTTCCTCTATCAGTCTATAACCGGAATGCTGACAATCACTGCCAGCCCTCCTCTGTTTTCTGCCTTTATGGTTCCTCCATGGCCAAAGACGATTTCCCTCACTACCGCCAGCCCGATGCCGCTTCCCTTTTCTGCACTGTTTCTGGAATCATCCACCCGGTAAAAGCTGTCAAATATCTGTTCCAGACATTCTTCTGGAACCCCTGGACCGTCATCCTGAAATACCAGTTCCAGATTGTTTCCCTCTATGGTCCTTTTTAGGGAAATAATGACTCTCGAATTTTCTTTTCTCCGATATCTCACCGTATTGGCAAACAAGTTATTAAAGATGCGCTTAAATTCTTCCCTGTCCAGCCGAACCAAAAAACTTCCCTTTCCGCAGAAATATTCAATCTGCACCTGCTGATTTTCCATATCCGGACGCACAAGCTCCAGATATTTTTCCACATAATCTTTGAAATCCGTTTCTTCCATATGATACCGGAAACCAGCATCCAGCCTGCTGTATTCTGAAAGGCTGTCTACAAGGCTGACCAAGTTCCCGGTCCTTGTCTTTATGGCCTGCAGATAACGGAGCCTCTTTTCCGGTGTATCTGCAATGCCCTCCAGAAGTCCGTCCAGATATCCCATAATGGTAGTCAAAGGCGTCCGAAGGTCATGAGAGATTCCGGTGTTCAAATCCCGTCTGCGCTTTTCATCCTTCAGACGCTGCTGTACGGATTCCTGCAGGTAGGCACGCATCTCGTCAAAATCCCTACATACCTGGCCGAACTCATCTTTTTTCTCATACTGCATGGGCGTATCCAAATTTCCCTCCCGAATCTCTTTTGTACCAAGACTCAATTTTCCAAGGGGCTTTAAAATACTGCCGGAAATCCACCAGGAGAGGATGCCGTTAATACACACCGTCAATACCACAAAAAGGATCAAAATGCCGGCCAGATAACGCAGGATACAGTTCTTCAGATAATTTACCATGGCTCCATCAGTTTCCTGGGGATGGACTGCCGTAATGCAGAAGACGTTCTCCCCATGCCAGAAAGTGCTTTTAATGACTGACACCTCATACCGACTGGCTGTCAGCATTTTCGCATAGTCGATTGCATCTCCCGCCACAGACCGCGCTGTTTCCAAATCCGTTTCGGACAGGTTGGAATAAATACTCTCTCCGTCCTTTGTAATCATAAAGCGGTATCCCAGACCAGACAGTTTATTTTCCAGATGTGTCATCTCATCACTGTGCCGGATCTGGGCCTGACACTCATCCATCTCCGGGCAATGCCCCCAGTTGTTTTCCCACAGCTCCTGCTGATAGTTGTAGATCATGCTCTGGGCAAACTGCACACCATTTTCATCACTGTACATATCCACAAACGTATGCCAGTAGCTTCCCAGAGAGGTGTTCAGACACACAATAAATACAATCGTTGTAAATAAAATCG
Source organism: uncultured Hungatella sp. (assembly GCA_949879025.1). GTDB lineage: Bacteria > Bacillota > Clostridia > Lachnospirales > Lachnospiraceae > UBA3402. The sequence goes on from CATLBO010000028.1 coordinate 30,351, forward strand.
GTATCAGAACCATCATGATATTAGATAATCTGATTTTTTTCTTAATGGTCACTTTCTATGTTCTCCTTTTCCTGCCAGCTCTACTGTATATCCACAATGCCTTATACTTAGCATAACCTGTTCGCTTTCCTGATTATGAACAAAAACCTTCTATCTACGTTCAGATTAGCATGGCAGGATAAAAGAATTCACAATATTATCTAAACAATTTCTAAACTAAACTCTTTCTAAATGCTTTCAGTTCCTCCAGCTTTTCTTTCGATTTGTTCTGTTTGTCATACGCTGTAAAGATTCCCATATTTTCCAGTTTCAGATAATCCAGGAATGAGTTCTGGTATTCATAGATTGCACCGTCATAGACCTTGTCGCTCCCAGAGCTTAAAATCAGCGCCGCCTTTTTCAGATTTACCGGTTTATCCAGAGCATAAATACGGTTGATGGCGCACTGGAGCTGTCCGGTAAAGCTATGGTAATACACCGGGGATGCCAACACGATCATCTCTGCCTCCGAAAGTACCGGGTAAATCTCCTGCATATCATCCTGTTGGATACATCTTCCCTCACCTTTGGTATGGCAATACTCACAGGCCAGACAGCCTGCAATTTTCTTCTGGCATACCGGCACAACTGTAATCTCATGTCCGTTCTCTTTTGCCCCTTCCACAAAGGCATCAACCAAAGCCGCCGTATTTCCGTTTGGGCGGGGACTTCCGTTCAAGACTAAAATCTTCATACCTGTCTCCCCATCTCACGGGCTTTTTCCAAAGCAGCGTGTTCCTTTACTGTTCCCGGAGCGTCCACACCACCGGCAAAGACACAGCCCGCCAAATGCACCCTCTCAAAGCAGGCTATAAATCCTGCCAGTCCTTTTTTTGCCCCGTCTATGGCATGTTCGGCCTCATCTGCCGCTGCTGCCAGAAGATACACGTTACGATACGCATAATCTGCCGTATATAACGGGTTTGCCCGATCCAGCAAGGTCTTCATCTGACCGCTCATTTCATAATAATAAATGGGGGTAGCAAACACCAGTACATCCGAATGCAGCATCTTCTCCACGATTGCTCCGGCATCATCCCGAATCACACAGCTTCCTGTTTTCTGACAAGCCAGACAGCCTTTACAGAATCCTATGGTTTTGTCTTTCAGGCTCACTTTTTCCACCTCATGTCCTGTTTCCCTGGCTCCCTCGATAAATGCCTCTGCCAGCATATCAGAATTGCTGTTTGCTCTCAGACTGGTTGAAACCACTAATATTTTTTTGCTCATTTTTTCTATTCCTCCTTTTTGCCCGGCCTTTTGGACATATAGGTACACCCAACGGGTATTTCCTCTTTCTTTTAGATTTTATCCTTGTTCTTTCCTGTCGTCTTTCCCTGAATCTGATAAATCAGATAATCCAGGCAGGAAATCCTTCTCTCATCCGTGTGAACCCTGCCAAGCAGATATTCCCTTTGATGTTCCAACAGTTCCAACTGTTTTGTCTGCTGCCCTTTGTCAAACCATCCCATGAAATCCCGAATCATTTCGGTTTCACATCCGGCATCCTCCAGATTTTGTATAACGGATTCCCTGTTTCCTATGGCTATCATTCCTGCACCCCCTGACGTATTTGATAGTTCCACTATAAGACTATGTAAGAAAAATAGCAAATATTTATATATAATCTGTTTTCATAGTTGAAACCTATTGAAAGTTGTGATAAGATTTTTTTAGAAAAACAGACAGCAAGGAGCAAAGATATGGAAATACGGGTACTTCAATACTTTCTTGCCATCGCAAGAGAACAGAGCATCATTCGGGCTGCAGAGTCCCTTCATCTCTCACAGCCTACTCTTTCCACACAAATTAAAAACATGGAAGAAGAACTGGGAAAACAGCTGCTGATTCGTGGCACAAAGGGTTCCCGTAAGGTCACGCTGACGGAAGAGGGAATGATTCTTCGCAAACGTGCAGAAGAAATTTTAGATCTGGTAAAGAAAACGGAACATGAAATTACACTTTCAGATAATGTGGTGATTGGAGATGTATATATTGGCACCGGTGAGACCGATGGAGTCCGTCTGCTGGCAAAAGCCGCCGGGAAACTGAAAAAGCTGTATCCGGGAATCCATTACCATATTTCCAGCGGAAATGCTATCTTTGTCAAAGAACAGCTGGATAAAGGGCTGATTGATTTCGGAATTATATTCGGAACGCCTGACCTGACCAAATATGAAGCGTTAAAGCTCCCTGCAAAAGATATCTGGGGTGTCTTAATGCGGAAAGATTCTCCCCTGGCGGAAAAAGAGGCTATTTTCCCGGAAGATTTGTGGAGCCAGCCATTACTGATATCTCAGCAGGAATCAGAGGGTGGAGAACTCGTCCAATGGATGAAACGCAGTATATCAGAACTGGATATTGCCATGACTTATAACCTGTTGTTTAATGCCTCCCTGCTTGTGGAAGAAGGTTTTGGGTATGCGATCTGTTTTGACAGGATCATCAATACTTCCGGTGACAGCAAACTGTGTTTCCGTCCCCTTTCCCCTACGATTGAGATTGAAATGTATATGATCTGGAAAAAATATCAGGTCTTTTCTAAACCGGCGGAAAAGTTTTTGATGATGATGCAGGAAAATATAAACGTAATTCAGAAATAGCATAAGTTATTTGTTCATGTATAAACTGAAATATATGTTCATTCCGTTTTTCAGCCTTCATTAGTACAATCTTACTGGGAGGTGAACATATAGTGGAAGATAAACATGAACTTTTTGGACTGGCAATTAAAAATGCACGTATAGATTGTGGCTTAACACAAGAGGAACTGGCAGAGCGGGCAGGAATCAGCTGCCGTTATCTTATCGCCATCGAAAATGAAGGACGCATTCCGAAACTCCCCACAGTCTATCGGTTAATTTATGCCATGCATATTTCAGCAGATCAGATATTTTATCCGGAACATCCGCAAGTGGATTCTGAACGGGCACAGCTTATTCACATATTGGAAGCCTGCTCAGATCGGGATATTCATATTCTTCTTAGTACTGCCAAAGCCATGCTGCAAAAACAATAAATACAGAGCCATTTCTGATATATTTTAGGAAATGGCTCTGTATTAGAAATCATTTCAAAAATTACTTGCTTTTGAAACTTTCACAATACACCTAATCTTTTTAACAATTCAATACAATCTTTTGCTCCTTGTACATAAAGATATAGACAATCATGATCTGCCACCAGTGCAGATGTTTCTATATATTCTGTAACTGTCATTTTTACATCTACTGGCAATCCATTCAGTTTTTTCTGTACTTGTATACTTAATTCCTGAACATGTTTTTTTAACTCGTTTTCTTCTGGATGTTCTTCATCGCGTTTCTGTATCGCTAATTCTGTCATTTCTCGAATGACCATATCATAAATTTCATCTTTTTCCATTATTAGAATTTCTCCTTGTCAAATGCTCACTCTGAACATGATAGCTTGTATATAGCATAACCTTCCAGAGTATCCACATTATTATTTTTCTAAATTTTGTTTTTATTATACATGCTATGGAAGAATAAAATCAACCATAATCGCTTAATACTTCATGCCATAGCAGATAAAATTAGTCCATAGCAAGAGAGGAGGCAAGGGAATGGATGACTTATTAAGGCAAATCGGCAGCCGCATATTGAGCCGCAGGAAACAGCTCCGCATGACACAGGAGGAACTGGCAGAAAAAGCAGGTATTACTCCACAGACCGTTTCCTCTGCGGAACTCGGCAAAAAAGCGCTCCGCCCGGAAAATATCATTCGGGTATGTTCCGCCCTTGACATCAGCACCGATTACCTGCTCCTTGGTGAAACAAATGCCAGTGACCATTCCATACTGCTCACCAAAA
>CATLBO010000029.1 GCA_949879025.1 uncultured Hungatella sp.
GCTCTCATTATCATCAACACTTGGCATCCCGTCCGTGTAAAGGTTAAATGCCAGTCTGACTACTTTTACACTTCCGCTTGTCTGCCAGCCCTGATGCAGACACTCTGGCTTGACATACCCGGACTTAATATCGTAAATCTGGCTGAAATGGTTCCTCGTGTCATCAGAAATACCGAGAATGTAGATCAAAGCCTTGTGATAGCAGTCCTGATACCTCGCCTGTTCCAATTTTTCATAGTAGAATTTCTCATGTTCCTCGTTTGCAAAAACCATGTGTGTGTTGTTGGCGCTCTGCGCCCCTGCTCTTAACGCTGTGTTGTTCATACCTGAACCTCCTTCATTAAAGATATTGAATAAAAAAAGGGAACAAACCCCGAAATAGGGTCTATTCCCAAACATCAAACAAGGGAAAGCAATTTGCTTTCCCTTGCAGAACTTATATATAGACTTTTACCACAATATCCTTAAATCTGTTAGCCTTTGTGTACTCTGGACGTGCAGCCATAAATGCTCTTACATCCTCTCTCGACACCGTTAAGGTACAGAAGTAAATATATGGTTGTCTAATTCCTCTAGTTGTTAATAGCCGCCTGTGCTGCCGCCAGTCTTGCAATAGGAACTCTAAATGGTGAGCAGGACACATAGTCCAATCCAATCTTATGGCAGAATTCAACAGAAGACGGATCTCCGCCGTGCTCGCCACAGATGCCTACATGCAGCTGAGGACGCACCGGCTTGCCCAGCTTAATAGCAGTCTCCATCAGCTTGCCTACACCAATCTGATCCAGTTTTGCAAATGGATCATTCTCAAAGATCTTGGTATCATAGTAAGCATTCAGGAATTTTCCCGCATCATCACGGGAGAAACCATAGCACATCTGAGTAAGATCGTTTGTACCAAAGCAGAAAAACTCAGCTTCTTTTGCAATCTCGTCAGCTGTCAAAGCTGCTCTCGGGATCTCAATCATGGTACCTACTTCATATTTCAGCTCTACGCCTGCAGCCTTGATCTCAGCGTCAGCAGTCTCAACCACTACCTTTTTAACAAACTTAAGTTCCTTAATATCACAGATAAGCGGAATCATGATCTCCGGACATACCTTCCAGTCAGCATGAGCCTTCTGGACATTAATCGCAGCACGGATAACAGCCTTGGTCTGCATCTTTGCAATCTCAGGATAGGTAACAGCCAGACGGCATCCCCGATGGCCCATCATCGGGTTAAATTCATGAAGGGATGCAATGATAGTCTTAATCTGTTCAACAGTTTTGCCCTGAGTGTCAGCCAGCTTCTTGATATCGTCCTCATCAGTGGGAACAAACTCATGCAGCGGCGGATCGAGGAAACGGATACATACCGGATTGCCTTCCAGAGCCTCATAAAGCTTCTCAAAGTCGCCCTGCTGTACCGGAAGAATCTTGTCCAAAGCAGCCTCTCTCTCCTCAACGGTATCAGAACAGATCATCTCACGGAATGCTTCGATTCTGTCGCCTTCAAAGAACATATGCTCCGTACGGCAAAGTCCGATGCCCTCGGCACCCAGCTCTCTTGCCTTCTTTGCATCGCCAGGAGTATCTGCGTTGGTTCTTACTTTCAGTCTTCTATACTTGTCTGCCCAGCCCATAATTCTGCCGAACTCGCCAGCAATTGCAGCATCTACAGTGGGGATAATGCCGTCATAGATATTACCTGTAGAGCCATCTAAAGACAGCCAGTCGCCCTCGTGATATTCTTTGCCGGCAAGAACAAACTTTTTGTTTTCCTCATCCATAGCAATCTCAGAACAGCCGGATACACAGCAAGTACCCATGCCGCGGGCAACTACAGCTGCATGGCTTGTCATGCCGCCGCGGACAGTCAGGATGCCCTGTGCTGCCTTCATACCTTCAATATCCTCCGGGGAAGTCTCAAGACGAACCAAAACTACTTTCTCGCCTCTTGCCGCCCACTCTTTAGCGTCCTCAGCAGAGAACACAATCTTACCACAGGCAGCGCCTGGAGATGCAGCCAAAGCTCTTGCTGCCGGCTCAGCCTTCTTAAGAGCCTCCTGGTCAAACTGCGGATGCAGAAGGGTATCCAGGTTTCTTGGGTCAATCATCTGAACTGCCTTCTTCTCGTCAATCATACCCTCGTCAACCAAGTCACAGGCAATCTTCAAAGCAGCCTTTGCGGTTCTCTTACCATTACGGGTCTGCAGCATATAAAGCTTTTTATCCTCAATGGTAAACTCCATATCCTGCATATCTCTGTAGTGGTCTTCCAGCTTATTGCAAATACCTACAAACTGCTCATATACTTCCGGCATAACCTCTTTCAGCTGGTCAATCTTCTGTGGTGTACGAACGCCGGCCACAACATCCTCACCCTGCGCATTCATCAGGAACTCACCCATCAAATGCTTCTCGCCGGTAGCCGGATCACGAGTAAATGCAACACCAGTTCCAGAAGTCTCGCCCATGTTGCCGAATGCCATCATCTGTACATTAACCGCAGTACCCCAGGAATATGGGATATCATTGTCACGGCGGTATACATTAGCTCTTGGATTATCCCAGGAACGGAATACAGCCTTAATCGCTTCCATCAGCTGTACCTTCGGATCAGTTGGGAAATCAGTGCCAATCTTCTCCTTATACTCTGCCTTAAACTCCTCAGCCAGCTCTTTCAGGTCATCTGCCGTCAGTTCAACGTCCTGAGTAACGCCTTTCTTCGCCTTCATCTTATCAATCAGCTCTTCGAAGTATTTCTTTCCTACTTCCATAACTACATCGGAGAACATCTGAATAAATCTTCTGTAGCAATCCCATGCCCAGCGGGGATTGCCGGATTTAGCAGCCAGGACTTCCACTACTTCCTCGTTAAGGCCCAGGTTTAAAATCGTGTCCATCATACCAGGCATAGAAGCCCTGGCACCAGAACGAACGGATACCAGTAACGGATTCTCCTTGTCACCGAACTTCTTGCCGGTAATCTCTTCCATCTTGCCGATGTGGACCATAATCTGATCCATAATCTCGTCATTGATCTTTTTTCCATCCTCATAGTACTGGGTACAAGCCTCTGTTGTAATGGTAAAGCCCTGGGGTACCGGAAGTCCCAGATTTGTCATCTCTGCCAGGTTTGCACCTTTTCCGCCCAGCAGGTTCCTCATGTTGGCATTACCTTCGCTAAACAAATAGACCCACTTGTTTGCCATAAGTATTTTCCTCCTCAAGTTGTGTAGAGCTTGTCTACATTTTCTCCCCGCCAGCCCCTTGTCCTTTCATGTTTTAGCTGTCCTTTCATACAAAAGAACCCCGGCGGCGGCTTGTTATTAGTATAACACAATTCAAAATCTAGTAAAGTGGTTTTCTGGAAAAAATATGATGATTTTTGTGCGTAATTCATAGGTTTTCTTGTGTAAGCAGTTACATTTTTTGTCAAAAATCACATATACGTTTCAAGTTCGTATATACGTTTTACTTTCCCTTCCTGTTATCCCACAGCCATTTCACAATTTTCGTCTGAGCATCTTTTCCATAAAAAAATACCTCATACTCATTTCCACTCATGCTGATTTTTTTCTCCGCCTCAATCCCGAACGCCCTCCCCTTTTCATTTATCTGTTTTCGAGGTCTTCCGTTTAAAACCTTTATATCAAAGCACCCTTTTTGTGTCAGCCAGTCCTCCACAGATTTTATTGTCAGGCGTTTCATAGAAAAGTCATCCCGCAAATCATTAATCTGTCCTACAAAGTCGCTAAGAGATGTACGCTCCGAATAGTGAATCTGCTCCATAAGCTCCTCTGTCATGAAAAACTCTGTTTTTGCAGGACGTACCATTGCCTTTACAGGCTCTATGTCAATTTCTTCTCTGTCATCATCCATAAAAAACAGTCTGTCTTCTTCAAAGGACAGCTCTTCCGGGCTTTCCTCCTCCCCCACCGCTTCCTTTACACAGGCTAAAAATCTTTCCCCATACTTTTCAAACTTAAATTCTCCTATTCCTGAAACCGAAAGCATCTGCACCTTGGATTGCGGTTTTATAATACACATGGAAACCAGAGTTTTGTCAGAAAATACAATGTAAGGAGGCACACCCTCCCCTCTGGCGATGTCTGCCCTCAAAACCCGCAGCTTCTCGAACAGCTTTTCTCCCTCTTGTGAAAGCTGTACGCCTGCCTTGCTGCCTTTCTTCGCCTTTTTCCCACTGTTCTCCCTGCCAGTCCGCTCCTGCTCTTTAGCCATTTTCATCATTACAATCTGACTTCCCTCTGTGATCTGACCGGATAGCCCTGTAAGCTTTACAATGGCATATTCGTCATTAGTCACAGACAGATAGTTTTTCAGCATCATATGATTCATTACCTGACGCAGCCGGAATACAGGCACTTCACGCAGAGTTCCGTAAAAGGGGTTCTCGTCCATTCGGTACTGTCGGATTTTTGTCGTATTAGCCCCATGAACCGTATCAATGATCACATTTACTCCGTATCTCTGGCGGCTGGAAGATACGCACCCCACTAGTCCCTTGGCAATCTCTGTTACATCTGTCTCCTCAAACTGGGTATTGCAGTTCTGACAATTCCCGCAGTAATTGGAGCCGTATTCTCCGAAATACCGAAGGATATAATCGCGAAGGCATTCATTAGTAAAGCAGTAAAATGTCATCTTGCGAAGCCGCTCCCTGTCCCTCTCCTGCACAATCTGCCGGGTCAGCGAATCCAGTTCCTGGTTGTCCTGATTATTGTCAATAAATCTCTGGTTTGTAACCACATCCTGACCGCTGTAAAACAGAATGCATTCTCCCGGCTCCTGATCCCTGGAACATCTTCCTATTTCCTGATAAAAAGCCTCTATGCTTTTTGGCATATTATAATGGATTACAAACCTGACATTACTCTTATCGATCCCCATTCCAAATGCATTGGTAGCCACCATTACCTGGCAGCGATCATAAATAAAGTCATCCTGATTCTGTCTCCGCTCCCCATCGCTTAAACCTGCATGATATCTGGTAACTGAAACCCCGTCTTCCCTTAGTCGGTCGCTGACCTCTTCCACCAGTTTTCTGGTAAGGCAATAAACAATCCCGCACTGCCCTTGGTGTGTGCTGACAAAATTCTTCAACGCCCCATATTTATCTTTCGGTGCCTGAACTCCCAGATACAGGTTTGGCCGATCATAGCCTGTGGTCGTGACTACAGGTTCCTGCAGCATTAAAATATCAATAATATCTTCCCGCACTTCTTTTGTGGCGGTTGCCGTAAATGCACTTACAATAGGCCTTTTAGGAAGCCTTTTTATAAACTCCACAATCTTTAAGTAACTGGGTCTGAAGTCTTGTCCCCACTGAGAGACACAGTGAGCCTCGTCCACTGCCACCATTGCAATCTTTGCATTCAAGGCGAAGTCCAGAAATCCATCTGTCTCCAGCCTCTCCGGAGCCACATAGATAATAGGATATCTTCCTTGTTTTGCAAAATTTAATGCTTTAAAATACTGGGCTGCTGTCAACGAACTGTTGAGATAGGCGGCATGGATGCCTGCCTGATTCAGAGTCGCCACTTGATCCTTCATCAAAGAAATCAACGGCGAAATCACCAAAGTAATTCCGTCCATAATAAGTGCAGGTATCTGGAAACAAAGCGATTTTCCCGAACCGGTAGGCATAATCCCAAACACATCTCTCCCACTTAAAATCCCGTCAATCAGGGACTCCTGCCCTTGCCGAAATGAATCATATCCAAAAAATTTCTTTAAAATTTCATGTTTCTTATCCATTTTGGTCTTTGTTTCCTTCCTCCTGCCTTTTCATAAACTTCTGAAAATTTCTGTATCCGGCTTTCTCTCACGCCTCTACCTGTTCCTCCATTACTTTCAGCCTTTCTCTTAGCAGTATTAGGCTAACCCCTGCCGGATTCAGGATATATCCCTTTGCATCTTTGATCAAAGATGGCAAAAGTCCTTTAAACGGCACGGTCACCACTCTGAATTTTGATGTTCTCTCTTTCGTAAACTTCCTAAATTCCCACATATCCGAAAACAGCGGCTGGAAAATCTCCCCTTCCCCATTTTTTACATAAGGGATCTGAATATTCTGACCATGTTTCTGGGGGTCAAACTCGCCCTCGACTTTGCTGACATCAATAGCCATAACGTACTGAGAGCGCACCAGATTTACCATCATCTCCTGCTCCATAGACTGAAGGCGCTTTCTTCTCTCCAAATCTTCCGAAGACTGCCCCGGCCGACGCAGCTCCTGAAGAAAATAAATCATAGTAAGCTGCAAAGTGGCATTCTTTCCAGGAAATCCAACCTTTTCTCCCTCCGGCTGCTTCAGAGTCACGATCTCATCCAGCGGAAGATAAGAAAAACCGGCTCCACTATGAAATGCCACTCGATTTACTCCCATTAAATGAAAGCTGGAGTAAACTATCAGTATCTGCTCTTTCTCTGCCTTTACCGTAGTCAACGGAATATTTTGTTCTCCGTATTCCTTTGCCCAGTTTTTCGCATCTTCCTCATTGGCAAACAGATATACCTGATCGTCAAATGATTCCTTATCACATTCCACATAGGGCATCCTGGTAGTCTGCGCAAAAGAGACAAATACCGTCTCCAGGCTCTGTAATCTTTTTATCATAAATCTGTTATCCACCGCCATAGTCAACTTCCTCCCTTTTTCTTAAATACTTCCGGATTCTTTTACAGCTTGCCTCTGATATATAAATTATAGGCCTCCGAAAGCACATTTTTCGGCGTCTTCATTTTTTCCATGCTCTGCACTCTTTAAATAAATGCATTCCCTGTTCTGTTCTCTGCTGGCATCTAAAGCTATCTCAATAAACTATATCACGAAAGTCCTCCGGCGTAAACAAAAAACGCTGGCAGCCGTATTACCTGGCAGTGCTGGCACAATTGCTGTATAGAGGACAGCAGACCTGGCAGATAGCACCTATCCTGCCGGGCCTGCTTTCTCTTTCTCCTTACTGCATGACGTACAAATCTCTCAAGTCTATCTCTGCTGAAGCTTCAGAACCTTTATAGCCGGATTTATTTGCTGTACCCCTGCACCCAGACGCCGTCACCGTCCACATAGTATCCGTCAGGCGTCCAGCAGCTTGCCCACATAGCTCCGTCATCTCCGCAATAATAACTGTGATCTTTCCAGTTTATCCAGCCTGTTGCCATGTATCCCTGGCTGTCAAAGTAATACCACTTATTGCCGATATACTGCCAGTTATTTTTTGTATAGCTTCCGTCTCTGTTCTGATACCACCACCGGCCGCTGTCTTTGATCCATTGCCCGGCATTTTCCAAGTTTGAATCACTCCCGGATCTTCCCGAAAAATCCCGAAATTTTTTTGCTGTATCCCCGTCCACATCCCACTCCTCAGATTCAAACCAATCTCCTTTATGAGAAGAACTGTATACAGCCCTTACCTGAAACGTATAGGTTCCTTCCTGGGTAATATACTCCCTCAAATCAAAGTTTGTCCCAGTGACATAAATCGGATAAGTCGTTAAACGGGTTTTTCCCCGGTGCGCTTTCAATTCATACCGCCGGGCATCCTCTGCCTCCACCCATTCCGCATATCCTGTCTCTCCATCCCATCTGACATCAGGAATATTTAATTCATAATCTCTTAAATCCGGAATGCTCTGAACACCGCCTATATTTCCCGATGCAGCCGAAGCCGGGAATACCATCCCTGCTGCAAGAATATATGCTATAGCAGCTGCCGTCTTCCATCCTTTTTTCAATCTTGTCTTCCTCCTTTTCCAAATCTGCCGTTATCTGTGTTTTATCTTAACATATGCCGTAAGAAAAAGGGTAAATATTTCTGGTTCTTTTTGTGAATTAATTCTTAAATTATCTGGCGATTCAGCAGTTTCCGTACAAATCATAAGGAGTCTCCTGATACACATAGAAGTTAAGCCAGTTGCTGTACAAAGTTGTTGCCATATTCCTCCAACACAGTACCGGCATGGAAAAAGGATCATTTCCTTCAAAATAATTGCAGGGGATCTCTGGATTCAGACCTTTTGCTACATCCCTGTGATATTCATTGCTCAGAGTCATTCGGTCATATTCCGGATGCCCCTGAACAAAAATCTGGCTTCCGTCTCGTTTAATAATAAGGAACAGACCGGCTTCCTGGGATTCTGCCAGAATCTGCAGCTCTTTATGATTTGCAACATCCCTTTTTCGTATCTCTGTATACCTGGAATGGGGCGCCATAATAAAATCATCCATTCCCCGCACAAGGGGTACCTTCCCATCCAGAATTCTATGGCTGTAAATTCCTGATAGCTTTTTGTTCCTCTTATACTTAGGAATTCCATAATGATAGTACAATCCTGCCTGGGCGCCCCAGCAGATATGAAGCGTAGAGGTTACATGGGATTTTGTCCAATCCATAATCATTGACAGTTCCTTCCAGTAATTTACCTCCTCAAATTCCATCATTTCCACTGGCGCACCTGTGATGATCATACCGTCATATTTCTTTTCCCGAATCTCAGTAAACGGGACATAAAACTTATTAAGATGGCTTGCTGACGTATTTTTAGACTTATGGGTACTAAGCATCAGAAATGAACAGTCAATCTGCAGAGGCGTATTGGACAGTGCCCGCAGAAGCTGAGTTTCCGTTTCCTCCTTTACAGGCATCAAATTTAAAATCAAAATCTCCAGAGGCCTGATATCCTGGCTCATAGCCCGCTCTTCATCCATAACAAAAATATTTTCTGACTCTAAAACGGTTTTGGCAGGCAGACCTTTTTGAATTTTAATCGGCATGGTTCCCTTCCTCCAAAAGCTCTATGAAATCCTCCTCTGATAGTATGGGGATTCCCAATTCCCTGGCTTTCTTATTTTTTGATGATGCAGAATTTACATCATTGTTAATCAGATAAGTTGTTTTTCCTGTGACAGACCCTGTTGCCTTGCCTCCTTTTGATTCAATGAGAGCCTGCAGCTCTTTTCGGTTTCTAAAATGTTTTATGGAACCGGTGATCACAAAAGTCATGCCAGAAAACTCCCCAGTTTCCTCCTCTTCCGCCGCTGGTTCAAGGGTCAGATGCTCCATAAGTCTGTCCACCATCTGCTGGTTTTCAGGAGCTGCAAAATAGCGGCACCAGGCATCTGCCAGCACCTGCCCGATACCATCTGCCTCTGTAAGAGATTCGATATCTGCGCTGCGCATTGCGTCGAAATCATACTTAAAATGACGGCAGAGCATTCTGGCATTGGCCAGGCCGATTCCTGCCACGCCCAAGCCATATACTACCCGCACCAGACTCGTATGTCTGGCATCCTCAATAGCCTGCATCAGTTTGTCATAAGATCTTTGGCCAAAGCCTTCCATAGATACAATTGTATCCTTATATTCATCGAGACGGAAAATATCTGCAAACTCTTTAATAAATCCGGCCCCAATAAATTTCTCAAGGGTAGCCTCTGAAAGGCCGTCTATATTCAGGGCATCCCTGCTGACCAGCAGAGTAAAGCTCTTTATCTTTTTGGCCTGGCATTCCGGATTCGTGCAAAAAAGAACCCTTACATCATTAACCTGGCGAATCTGGGTATCTCCCCCGCATATCGGGCAAATTTGCGGTATATCCTTCACCCCGCTTCTGGTCAGATTATCTGCAATTTGCGGGATAATCATATTGGCCTTGTACACAGTAATGGCATCCCCCTCTCCCAGTTCCAGGGATTCCATAATACTGATATTATGAACACTGGCACGGCTTACGGTAGTTCCCTCCAGTTCTACCGGCTCAAACACTGCCACCGGATTAATAAGCCCTGTTCTGGATGGGCTCCACTCAATATACGACAGCGTTGTCTGCCGAATTTCGTCGGCCCATTTAAAGGCAATAGAGCTGCGTGGAAATTTTGCCGTTCTTCCAAGAGACTCGCCGTAGGCAATATCCTCAAAAGTCAGAACCAAACCATCAGAAGGAACATCATACTCTTTAACAGCCTCCGCAAAATATGCCACTTTATCTGCCACATTTTCCCTGGTTACATACTGGTATTCCACCACACTGAACCCAAGGGATTCCAGCCACTGAAACTGTCTGGTTCTGGAATTGCCAAAATCCATCCCTTCTGCCTGTACCAGCCCGAAAGCCATAAAATTCACGTGACGTTTTGCCGTAATCTCATTGTTCAGCTGCCTGACTGAACCGGAACATAAATTTCTTGGATTTTTATATTTTTCTTCTGTTTCCTCAATTTCCTGGTTCATCTTCTCAAAATCAGAATATCTGATCACTGCCTCTCCACGCAGTACCAGATTTCCTCTAAAGCCAATCTTTAACGGTATATTTTCAAATACCCTGGCATTATTGGTAATAACCTCTCCAATCTCTCCATTTCCTCTGGTTACAGCCTTAACAAGAATTCCGTCTTCATATGTCAGAACAATGGTCAGGCCATCCAGCTTCCAGGAAAGCAGCCCTGCCTCATCTCCCAGCCATTCCTCAAGGGCCGCCACTTCCTTGGTCTTGTCCAGAGAAAGCATGGCTGCAGGATGAGCCTCTTTGGGCAGTTCACTTAATATTTCATACCCTACTTTCTGGGTGGGGCTGCCTGACAGGATAACTCCTGTATCCTTCTCCAGTTCTGACAGTTCATCATAAAGTCTGTCGTATTCCAGGTTGCTCATAATCTCACTGCTTTCCTGGTAATATACTTTTGCTGCTTTAGATAATAATGCAGTCAGTTCCTTCATTCTTGCCAGTTTCTGCTCCATATTCATCCCCATCTCTTCCTATTGCCATACATAAATTCTATTTTTGATTTCCGTTCAATATTTAATTGCACTTCAGCATCTCTGTCAAATCTTTATATTCCTGTGCAGTTACTTTCCGGAATGTTCCTGCTTTTAAATTACCCAAATGCACATTCATAATACGAATACGCCGCAGGCTTCTGACACTATATCCCAGTGTGTCACACATCCTCCGTATCTGCCGATTTAACCCCTGAGTTAATATAATATGAAACTCCTGCTGTCCTGTTATGATAACTCTGCATGGTTTTGTAGTTATATTCAATTCCTTCAGCCAGATGCCTGCTTCCATCTTTTTTGCAAAATCTTCTGTCAATTTTTTATTCACCTGAACCACATATTCCTTCTCGTGGCTGTTAGAACTCCTCATAATTCGGTTGACCAGCTCTCCCTGGTTTGTCAGGAAAATCAGTCCCTCGGAGTCCTTGTCCAGACGCCCTACAGGATATACCCGCTCTGGATATTTTACCATCTCCACAATGTTCACAGCCCGATCTTTATCCGATGTAGTACATACCACACCCTTGGGCTTATTAACTGCCAGAAGAACTGGTTTGGGCTTTGACAAGATCTTTTCATTCCCTTTTTCCCAGACGCCTCCTACCTTCTTGCCCTCGCAAATTACAGTCTGGCTGCCTTTAACTTTCATTCCCATAATAGCTGTTTTTCCATCCACCAAAACCTTTCCAGCCTCAATAAGCCGATCTGCTTCCCTTCGGGAACATATGCCCATTTCACTTAAATATTTATTTAAACGAATTTCTTCCATATCTGCAGTTTCCCCGCCTTTTTCCCGCTTATGTCTGCTCTTTTGGCAGCATCATTTCACATATTCGACAAATACAGCACATCCTGTATGATTCTCATCTTAAATAATCAGCATGGCATCGCCAAAGCTGAAGAAACGGTATCTTTCTTTTATGGCCTCCTCATAAGCATTCAGCACATGCTCTCTTCCTGCCAGTGCAGAAACCAACATCACCAAAGTTGACTCTGGCAAATGAAAGTTGGTAACCAGTGCATCCAATATCT
Organism: uncultured Hungatella sp.; assembly: GCA_949879025.1. Classification (GTDB taxonomy): domain Bacteria; phylum Bacillota; class Clostridia; order Lachnospirales; family Lachnospiraceae; genus UBA3402. The sequence continues at coordinate 11,820 of CATLBO010000029.1, forward strand.
TAAACTGATACCCAGGATAGATAAAAATGTCTGTCCAACCGCTTCCTGTCCTCACAAGTCCGTCTGCTCCGGCAGCAGATTCCAGTGTACGGCAGCTGGTAGTTCCTATGCAGATAACCCGTCCGCCGGATCTTTTTGTATCATTGATCTTTTCTGCCTCTTCTCTTTCTACTACATAAAACTCCGAATGCATATGATGATCCAGAATATTTTCCACTTTCACCGGACGGAATGTTCCCAACCCTACATGAAGAGTTACACGGGCGATCGTGACCCCCATATCTTCTATTTCCTTCAGCAGTTCCGTGGTAAAATGAAGTCCTGCTGTTGGCGCTGCCGCAGAACCATCATGTTTTGCATAAACTGTCTGATAGCGGTTTTTATCCTTCAGCCTATGAGTAATATAGGGCGGCAGCGGCATCTGTCCAAGCTGGTCTAAAATCTCTTCAAAAATCCCTTTATAAGAAAACTGTATCAGCCGATTTCCCTCTTCCACCACATCTGTAACTGTCCCACTTAAAAGTCCGTCTCCAAAAGAAATCACTGTGCCTGGTTTTGCCTTCTTCCCTGGTTTTACCAAAGTTTCCCATACATCATGTTCTTTCCTTTTCAGCAAAAGCACTTCTATTTTAGCCCCGCTGCCATCTTTTATCCCGTAAAGGCGGGCAGGAATAACTTTAGTATCATTGAGAACCAGACAATCGCCTTTCTTTAAGTACAGTTTCAAATCCCTGAAGCTTCTGTGCTCTATTTCCCCTGCTTCTTTACTCAGCACAAGCAGTCTGGAAGCTGATCGGTCTTCCAAAGGGTCCTGAGCGATCAGTTCCTGAGGCAGTTCAAAATTAAATTCCGATACATTCATAACTTTCTCCGTTCTCATTTTATATAACCTGTCATATCCATTATTTTGCTGCGGCAACTCATTCAGACAATTGTGCTCCTCCCACAATAACCTCAGAACCTTGCTCTCCATAAATTCTCTGCAATACTTCATCCTGAGCAACAGCCTCTTCCTGCCGTGCAAAAACTTGTCCCATAACCGCTTTTACTTCCGGCTTCTCTCCCACCTTCCGTATATACTCATTAACTTTGGCATCTGTTGTAGAAACCATATAGTACTGCCCATTTTCATTTTTCTTTACATATGCCCAGCTGATAGCAGGCATTAAGGTCTCTATTTCCCGATAACGTATTTCATAATATGGGAAAATAACATAAGAATCCTCCTCCGGTCCCTGAACCAAATAACAGGATATATTCTCATAGCTTTTTATGCTGGCTTTCACCAGCTCCATTTTGGCCCGCTCCTGATCTTTTCTCTCATCTGACCAGTCTTCAATGCCAAACACCTGTTCCAAAAGTTCCGGATCACATTCGGTCTTTGCCTCACAGTACAGCCTCACAAGCCCTGTCAGTTCCAACATGGAATCCTGCTGAAGAGGCTGTCCCAAAGGATCTGCCAGCTCCGGCAACGTTTCCTCTGTATCCGCTCCCTCATCGCTGTCCTGCTGTTCCTGCCCAACATCTTCTTCTGTATTCTCGCTCTTTACTATGGTCTCTTGCCCTGGCTGAGCATCATAACTTTCCTCCAGGATGCCGTTCATCCCATCTCCATTCCCCGTCATCCCGGCTTCGGAAGCATCCTCCAATACCGAAGAAATACTATCATTTTTTCCTTCGCTTCGTCGATCCGCAGCCACAATTATAATAATTAGTGAAACCACAGTCAGTGGAATTACTGCAAAACGAATTAATTTTGCAGTCTGTTTCCGCTGATTATTTCCTTTTGCCGGTCTTCTCTGATTTGCCATAATTTTATACCTCCGGGGAAGCAATTCTTGCTCTATTCTAGCAAAAATAGATCTAAAAAGCAACACAAAGGATACCTAATATGCTTTTCCAGCAGTATCATATGATATGGAATGCCTAAACCTAAACTGTACATTTTTAATAGTATTGGGAAATTATAAATTTAAAAGATTCGATCCAGATTTTTAAATGTCCGATTCAACGAAAATGCGTCTGAGAGGAATCGAACCTCCGCACGCGGCTCCGGAGGCCACTGCTCTATCCACTGAGCTACAGACGCATTACTTGTATTCTACTACTTTTCGTTCTAAGATGCAAGTATAATTTTACAAATTCACCAAATTAATTTTTATTCTGTTTTTCGTCATTTCACCTAATTTTCCTCTCCCCTTTTTGTTTATATTTCTGCCTTGCCAATTTCCTCTCCATCCGTTATAATAAGGCTACCATTTTCTGGTATTCTATATTTCATAAAGTCAGGCTACACTTCAACCAGTTATCCGCTTATGAAAATCTGCGAGGTATCTATCTTTGTGCACAGTCTGCGCAGCAAGAAGGAGGTATACATATGGTATACGAAATGTTTCAAACAAAGGTAACTGACACGCTCCAGTCATGTCTTGGAACTGACTATCAGCTAATGCTCCAGAAAGTTCCCAAAAACAATGGCACACTTCTGGACGGTCTCTGCATCACCAGAAAGGAGCAGAAAATTTCCCCTACAATCTATCTGAATAGTTACTACGAGCGCTATCAGGAAGGGATTCCGTTTCATTCTATTGTCAAAGAGATTCTTCAGGTTTATCAGGATAACTCCTCAGTTACACATCTTGATTTTTCCATTCTTAATGATTTTCCTCAGTTGAGAAAAAAGGTTGTTTATAAACTGATTCATACGGCTTCCAATAAAGAGCTGCTGGATACTATGCCTTCTGTTCCCTATTTGGATCTGTCCATTGTTTTTTACCTGCACCTGGAAAAAAATGAATCCGGTCAAATGACAGCTTTAATCCATAATGACCATATGAAATCCTGGGATACCACTGTAGAAGAATTGTATGCGCTTGCTCTGGACAATACGCCCCGACTTCTTCCTGCCCAGCTTCGCAGCATGGCAGAAGTTATGAAGGACATTGCAAAAGAGCATTTAGGAGAAGATTTCCGAGAAGAATTTATTGACAGCCTCCTGTCTGTCCGCCCGTTTTCACCTCTCTATGTCCTTACTAATTCATCAGGTATCTGTGGAGCCTGTGCCATCCTTTATCCAAATCAATTAAAAAACTTCGCAGATATCATGGGAACAGACCTTGTTATCCTTCCCTCCAGCATCCACGAAGTTTTATTAATCCCCTACCACGACCGTATCTCGTTTCAGGAACTTGCTGATATGGTTTCCCATATTAATCGGACAGAGGTGCCTGTGGAAGACCGTCTTTCCGATCAGGTTTATCTGTATTCTCAAAACCTTGACACGGTCATATTAGCTGGACCGCCTATTCCCTCTATTCTATCATAGTCTTCTTCCGCTTTTATGCCACAAGCAGGCTTCCAATCTGATAAACTGCAGCCGACATTACCCATGCTATAAAGATCTGAAATGCCACCATACCTGCTGTCCATGACAAAGAACCTGTTTCTCTTTTGATTGTGCCAATGGCTGCTACACATGGAGAATACATAAGGCAGAAGATCATCAACGCATAGGCATTCACTGTTCCAAATCCTTCTACAGCCAAAAGTCCTGAAAGCTGTGCCATGCCTGCCTGGGAATTTATGTTGCCGATCCCATAAAGCACTGAGAAACTGGATACTACCACTTCCTTGGCTGACAAACCTGAAATCAAAGCCACAGCAATCTTCCAACTACCTAAACCGGCAGGCTTTAAAGCAGGAACCAAAATGCGGCCAATCATGGCGGCAAAACTCTCTGACACATCCGTCACTAACCCCTTAGGTCCCATATTCAGCACGAACCAAAGCACAATAGAAGCCACAAAAATAGTTGTACCAGCTTTTGTCAGATAGTCCTTTACCTTTTCCCACACATAGATTGCTACAGTCCTCCTGTTAGGGGTCTTGTACTCAGGAAGTTCAATCAAAAGAGCATCTCCTTCCTCTTTCCCCGCTCCTTTGTGAACCACATAAGCAATTCCAATTGCAGTTAAAAGACCGATAACATACAGTGAATAGGCAGCCATAAGGGCATGTTCCCTGAAAAACATCTGAGCAAACAGTACATAGATAGGAAGCCGCGCCGAACAAGACATAAAAGGCGTAATCAAAATAGTTCTCCTCCTATCTCTCTCCGTAGCCAATGCCCTGGTGGCCATAACTGCAGGAACTGTACATCCAAAGCCTAAAAGCATGGGAAGGAAGGCTTTTCCAGAAAGTCCAACTCGGCTCATGGTTTCATTCATTACATAGGCAACCCTGGCCATATATCCGCTATCTTCCAGAAATGCCAAAGCAAGAAACAGTATAAAAATGTTAGGAAGAAAGGTCAGAATTCCTCCTACGCCTGCCACAATACCATCTACAACCAGAGAAATCAGCCACCGGGAAGTCCCTACGGCTTCAAGTGCCACCAAAAGGGCCTGAGAACCAGAATCCAACCCGGCCTCAAAGTAACCCTTTAAAAAGTCACCTACCATAAAAGTAAGGAAAAAAACCAATGCCATAATTCCCAAAAAAATAGGAATGCCCCATACAGGATGGGTCAGAAAGCTGTCAATTCTGTCTGTTATGGCTGCCTGCTTTTTCTTATTAAATAAACACTCATCAATGATCTCTTCTATATAATCATATTTTTCATTAATAATCTCTTTTTCATAAGAGCGGCTGACAATATGAAAGAGATCAATAGGGTGGTCTTTATTGACTTCCTCATCATACTCCAGCATTTTAATGGCATGCCAGCGCAAATTCTCCATTTCTCCGTAGCGCTGCCTTAATGCTCCTTCTACCTGGCTAACCAGCCCTTCCAGCCACGGCTCGTAATGGATCACTATTCCTTGGGGTCCTTCCTCATAATGGTGTACTACAGCATGCATCAGCACATCCAGGCCGCTGCGCTTTCTTGCTGAAACTGGCACAACGGGAATATGTCCCAGCATCTCCGGCAGACGATGAAGATCAATCTCCATTCCTCTCTCCTCCACGATATCCATCATGTTAAGAGCTAAAATTACCGGCTTCTTTAATTCCAAAAGCTGCAGCGTAAGATACAGATTCCGTTCCAGAGAAGACGCATCTACCACATTGATAATCACATCAACGTCCTCATCTTCAATACATTTCCTGGTGACAATTTCCTCAATCGTGTAGGAAGTCAAGCTGTAAATTCCTGGGGTATCCACAACCTTAATCAGACGCCCTTCATACCTGGTTTCCCCTTCCACCTTTTCCACTGTAACGCCAGGCCAGTTGGCCACTTTCAGTTTTGCCCCTGTAAAGGCGTTAAATAATGTAGTTTTTCCGCAGTTAGGGTTTCCTACAAATCCAACAGTAATCGGGCTGTTCTTGTCTCTGCCTGCCTGTTCCTCGTAATCTTTATATGCCATGTTTATGCCTCCTTCACCATAATTCCGTCAGAAATCCTTTTTCCTAAAGCAAGCCTTGTTCCCCGTACCTTAATAATTAGGCTGCCGCTGCCCTTTTTGTTCAATATGGTGATGGCAGTCTGTTCATTGACCCCTAAAGCCTCAAGCCGCCTGGTAATCTGCTGATCCACATTAACATTGATAACCCTATAAGTTTCTCCGATTACTCCCTCGTTTAATCTCATAGCCGTATGCTCCTTATCATACTCCCTTTTATCCTTCCTTTTGGGTTAGGAATAGGTAACTCTTTCTATATGAAGCATACTCTTAATGACAATGATTGTCAATAAAAAAATTCTAAGATGCCTACTCCATTTCCAGGAGCATCTTCTTTACCTCCAGCATTTTGTCTCTTAAAGTTGCCGCCTCCTCGAAATTAAGTTCTGCTGCTGCCTTATGCATCTTTTTCTGCAGCTCTTTCATCAGCTTATTAAGCTCCCTCTCGTCCATGGATTCCATATCTTTCTCCATGTCCCTGGAATCATTCTCCGCTGCTTTCGATATGGCAATAAGATCCCGAACTGCTTTCTTTATAGTGGTCGGTGTTATCCCATGCTCTTCATTGTATTTTTGCTGAATCCTTCGCCGGCGCTCTGTTTCATCTATAGCCCGACGCATAGAATCTGTAATCACATCAGCGTACATAATTACATGCCCTTCTGCATTTCGGGCCGCACGCCCTACTGTCTGAATCAGCGATGTCTCTGAACGCAAGAATCCCTCTTTATCTGCATCCAAAATCGCTACCAGTGAAATCTCCGGAATATCCAGGCCTTCCCTTAAAAGGTTGATGCCCACCAACACATCAAATACGTTAAGCCTCATATCCCGGATAATCTCCGCTCTCTCCAATGTATCAATATCGGAATGAAGGTATTTGACACGAATTCCCACTTCTCTCATATAGTCAGTCAGGTCTTCAGCCATCCGTTTTGTCAAAGTAGTTACAAGTACTTTATTGCCCTTATCTACTTCCTTGTTAACCTCGGTAATCAGATCGTCAATCTGCCCCTCCACCGGACGAACAAAAATCTCCGGATCTAAAAGTCCTGTAGGCCGGATAATCTGCTCTGTACGGAGCAGCTCATGATTCTCCTCATAATCTGACGGCGTGGCAGACACAAACATCATCTGATCAATTCTTTCTTCAAATTCACTAAAATTCAGAGGGCGGTTGTCCAGCGCTGACGGGAGCCGAAAACCGTATTCCACTAATGTCTGCTTTCTGGATCTGTCCCCCGCATACATCCCCCGCACTTGGGGAAGAGTGATGTGTGACTCATCAATAATTATTAAAAACTCATCAGGAAAATAATCAATCAGAGTATACGGTGGCTCTCCCTGCTTCCCCCCGGTCAAATGCCTGGAATAGTTTTCAATTCCAGAACAAAATCCTGTCTCCCGCATCATTTCCACATCAAAGTTCGTTCGCTCTGATATTCTTTGAGCCTCTAAAAGCTTATCTTCACTTTTAAAGTAAGATACCCTCTCTTTCAGTTCAGCAAGAATATTCTTGGCTGCCTCCTCCATCTTTTCCTTGGGAATTACATAATGGGAAGCCGGGTAAATAGCAATATGTCCCAATTGAGCCTTTGCCTCCCCTGTCAGGGTATCAATTTCCGTTATCCTGTCCACCTCGTCCCCAAAAAACTCCACACGGTATGCCTCATTGCCTGAGTAAGCAGGGAAGATCTCCACTACATCTCCCCGCACCCGAAATGTCCCACGATGAAAATCCATATCATTCCGATCATACTGAATGTCAATAAGCTTGTGAATTACTTCGTCTCTGTCCTTTTCCATACCCGGCCGCAGAGAAATCACCATGTTCTGATAATCAATAGGGCTTCCCAGTCCATATATGCAAGAAACTGAGGAAACAATAATAACATCGTTTCTCTCCGACAGTGCTGCAGTGGCAGAATGACGCAGCTTATCTATCTCGTCATTTATGGCTGAATCTTTCTCGATGTAGGTGTCAGTAGATGGGACATAGGCCTCCGGTTGGTAGTAATCATAGTAGGACACAAAATATTCCACTGCGTTACTCGGAAAATACTCTTTGAACTCACCATAGAGCTGTGCCGCTAATGTCTTATTGTGCGCTATTACCAAAGTCGGCTTGTTAAGCTGTGCGATCACGTTGGCCATGGTAAAGGTCTTTCCGGAGCCCGTAACACCCAGTAAAGTCTGGAATTGATTGCCTTCTCGGAACCCACCCACCAGGGCTTCTATGGCCTGGGGCTGGTCGCCTGTGGGCTTGTATTCGCTGTGAAGTTCGAAGATTTTTTGTTCATTTTGCACAAATGCTCACCTCTGATTTCATAGTAAAAAAAGACGCCTATTAGGCAAAAATTCGTCGTGGAACATTTTATTTTCGTCGTGGCATTTACTCAAATTGGAGAAAAACAGGCCCACGACGAATCCCGTTCACAATTTGCTGTTTTTGCAACTTGGCGCGCCTCTGTAATTCCATACGGACGTGGCAGCACCAAAGAGCCTTTTTATCTTACCACAAATCGATAAATTTGTATAGATGCAAAATCGAACTTTTGTTCTTTTTATCCTTTCTGTCACCCCGCATCCGGAAGAAATTCTTTTACATCTACAACAATCTCCAACAGTTCCTTTTTAAAATTTTCTATCTCTCTCAGGTTCGGTAAAACCTCCTTCATATATTCCTCAATTTCCGGCACCCCATCCGCTATGATACCTTTATTATCGGCGTAAACGTCCATAGTTATGAGTTCCTTGGCATGTCCCATAAGCTTCGATACCGCTTTGGGGTTGAATGCCTCTTTTAGCAGGAGCGTGCAGTATGTACTACGCAAATCATGCCAGCGGATGTCCGGCAGGCCATTTTCAGCAAGAAGCTGTTTATAATACCTGCAATGGAACCCTTTGCTCCTTGCTCTGCCATAGTTGGAACAACAGATATAATCCATATCCTGAAACTCTCCCTTTCTACGGTTTCTGTTTCTCTCATAAACCTGTCGTTCCTTTAAGATTGCCTCAAAAACATAATCAGGAATCGGAATCTCTCTGTAACTGGATTTTGTCTTTAATCCCACCTCCTGTTTCGTAAAAGTTTTCGGGGCAAAGTCTTCTTTTACTGCATTATGTATCCTCCCCAACTGACGTTCCACTTTTAAGGTGCGGTTGATATAATCTACATCCGAATATTTTACACCATTGATCTCGGACCTGCGGAGCCCCATAAGTACATTAAACAGCACCTGCATATGGATCGGGGTATCTTTGCTCTTTTCCAGCAGAACCGAAATCTGCTCCATAGTCAGTGTTTTCTGTTCATCTATATTTCGGGTCCTGAAGCCTAATTTGGGCTGCGGCTTTTCCGCTTTAGGAAGCCCTATTCCATCCACCGGACTGGTCGGGATCACTTTGGCCGTTACCGCATAACGAAAAGAGACATTCATGATTGTTTTTACCTGCTCTGCTATCGGTCTCGAATAGTCTGCCTTGATATTAAACAATTTTTGAACGTCTCCGCGAGTAACATCCGTCATTTTTTTCTTACCCAGGATGGGAATGATATGATTCTTTACTATTCCGCAATAATTATAGTACGTTTCGTGACTGTCTGTGCGCTTTTTAAGATCCGTTTCAAGCCAAAACATCATATAATCAGCCACATTAACTTTTGCGTACACAACAAACGTACCATTATATAATTCTGCGATGGTCTTCTCTCTTGCCTTATTTGCTTCTTTCTCTGTTTTGAATCCGGACTTCTGCTGTGGTTTTTCGCTCCCATCCGGATATTTCAGGAATACCCTGTAGCCGAAGCCGGAGCGCACAGGTATTACCTGTGACACTCTCCAATCGACATAATTTTTCAAGCTCAAATCTAGCATGTCGCAACACTCCCTTCCGGAACAAACGTATGATTCATAAACGTGATAATCTGCTCATTCTCATCCATGACCTCACAATAATATTCAAAGGTTGTATTGACACTTGCATGTCCCAACAGGGCAGATATTTTAATCAAAGGAACTTTCTGCTCTACCAATATAGTGGCATACATATGTCTCAGACCATGAACCGTAATGTGGGGCAGGCCATTTCTGGAACACAGTTTTGACAAAGCGCTGTTCATAGCGGCAGTTGAATGCGGCAGACCGTTTTCCTGACACGAAATATAATCGTGGTCAAAATATTGTTCGCCATACTGCTGCTTATTAGATTCTGCCAGAATCCTTCTTCTTTCAATTTCCGCAGCCACAGCCTCTGGTATCCTCAATAGCCTGTAACTATTGTCCGTCTTTGGCGGTTTCTCTATGACTTCATACGTTTTAATTTTTCTTTCACCCTTTGGAATAACAGGATTGGATGTAATTTGCCGCTGAATATAGATTGTCCTGTTTTCAGCATCAAAATCTCCGAATTTCAAACCTGAAATTTCACCTTTTCTGAGTCCGCAGAACAACCCAAGCAGAATCTCCAGATACCATCCGCTATTGTAAGCAGCTTTCAGAAGTTTTTTCACATTTGCTTTGTTTAAAATGATAATTGTTGGCTTTTTTCTCGGATATGATTTCGTTGCAGATATCGGATTCCTTTTGATATATTCCTGTATTACGGCCTCTTTCATTGCCATGTTCAAGAACTCTCTGGATTTGTTGCCAGCGGAATCGCATGCCTTTGATACAACAGCCAGCAGGGAATCAAAATATTCCTCATTTGCATATCGCAATTTTATATCCTGCTGCATATTCGGAAGGATCAGGTCGTACAGTACATAAGCACATACCATGCGGGTTGTATTCTCAATCCTCTGTGAAAATATATCCTCAAACCAATAAAGCAAATAATCTTTCAAATCAACATCTGCATTAGGTTTTGCCGACATCTGATAAGTTCTGGAAGCTTTCTTAAACTCTTCCTCGTATTTGTAATAGCTTGCTTCCGCTTCTGCCTCACTCTGAAAGCCTCCACGTTTGCTGTACTTTACAGAACCATCTGGCTGCAGCAGCTTAACTCTATGAAACCAGGATGTTTCTTCATAAAAGACAACTCCCTTTTTCTTTGCTGGCTGTTTCATTAAATCACCTCTCTTATAAATCACCATTCAGCCATTCATCAAATCCTTTCTTTGGCACTCTAAAAAGCTTACCAATTTTAAGAACTCTGAACGGCGGGTTTTTCTGCTTATACACATCTTCAAGGAAGGTATAGGCTTTACTCTTTCCTATTCCAAGCATGCGCTGAATATCGCCTGCCAGGTATACCTGCTGATCAACTGCCGCTTCATTATATATATCTGCTGCCATTCTCTATATCCTCTCTTTCCCTGTTTTTAGTATCTTTCGCTATCATAAAACGATTTTTGCAGCCGAAGTGGCATCAGTCTGGCATTTGATATAAAGTATCTTCATATATCTTATACGAATTGAACATCCTGTTTTTCAACTGCAATTAGCATATCTTTTTCTACTTATAATTTAAGAGGTGTAATTTATGCACACTCAATCAGGTCATTTCCTGCGCCAATTCTTTTGCCGCGTATTTCAGGTATTGCTATGCAATCTTTAATCAGAGGGCGTGCTCACGCATGGTCATCGCACACTATCCGTCTATACCTGTATAACTCCTGAATGGTGCTGTAAGATTGTCAAGGTGCAAAGGGTCTTCCACATTTTGGATGTAACCCATATGCTATATAAATAGAGGACACTATCCCGTTTTTCTGCAAATATTCAAAAATAATTTTTTCATTTTTACACCATAAAATCCTGGCACGAAATTGGCACAATTCCGCACAAAATTGGCACGGTTCTGCTCTTTCCCCGTAAATAGGGATATGCTACACTAAATATGCTTAAAACTGTATCCAGAAGCAATCCGGGCTGGCATGGCACCTTTCCAAAGAGGTGCTTTTTTTGCGCCTCTGACCGCAGAGCCGACTTTTCCCTGCCTCCCGTCCGGAAGAAAGAAGACCATGCCCGTTACCGTGGCATGGTTTTTCTTTCACAACCAAATCTTATTTAAAGGAGGTCCACAAATTGAGACTGAAAAACAAACTGCAGACACCTGCCCCGGCAGGCAAAAAGCCCAAAGCCAGGTTCTCCCCTGCGAAGGCCGCCTACTATGTATTCCTGAGTTTTATGATGTTCCTGATGGCCACGCAGCCGGTCTATGCCTCGGATGTATGGACGAAGGCCACGGAGATCATGAAGGACGTCTACAACCAGATCGTGCTCATCTCCACCGTGGCCGCCATCGTCACCGCTTCGGTGGCCCTTTTGATGATGAACTTCTCCCGCTCCGGCCGCACGGTGGACGAGAGCCGCGCATGGCTGAAGCGCATCTGCATCACCTGGGCGATCTTAAACGGCCTGGGGTTCATCATGGCCTACATCACTCCGTTCTTTGCGGATGGCAAGTGGAATGGCTGACCGCCGGAAAGGAGTGAGCATTTATGGGTATTTTAGACGGCATTGTGGAATGGATCGCCGAACAGGTGATGAACGGCCTTGACCTTGTGACCACCTCGGTCCTGGGGGCGCTTGGCTGTGACATGGCCGTATTCCTCCGCTACTTCCCCGCCGCCGAGACCATGTATAAGGTCTTTGTGGCGCTGGCTATCGGCATCATCCTCTTAAACTGGGTATGGCAGCTGTTCAAGAACTTCGGTTTAGGCATCGGCATTGAGGCAGAGGACCCGGTGCGCCTGAGCATCCGCTCCGTCCTCTTCATCCTGCTGGCCTATTTCTCGGACGGGATCGTGGATACTATCTTAAAGATTGGCGGAACCCCGTACCATTGGATCATGGATTCCGACCTGCCTGCTCTAAGTTTCGCGGACTTTAATTCGGTGATGTTAGCCATCATCGGCGTCTGCGCCAACGGTGCGGTGGCACTGATTACGCTGATCATCGTTCTGATCCTGGCATGGAACTACCTGAAACTCCTTTTTGAAGCGGCAGAGCGGTATGTCCTCTTAGGGGTTCTGGTCTACACGGCTCCCGTGGCCTTTTCCATGGGGGCATCCCAGTCCACCTCTAACATTTTTAAGTCCTGGTGCCGGATGTTCGGCGGGCAGGTGTTCCTCCTGCTCATGAACGCCTGGTGCCTGCGGCTGTTCACAAGCATGGTCGGGGCGTTTATCGCAAACCCGCTCTCACTATGAAAAATCAAGAAAGGAATGGCGATAACCATGAAAAAATATAAAAAGGTACTTACTGCGGCCTTTCTGATGGCGCTCCTTCTCTGCCTGTCCAGCCAGACGGCCTTCGCCTTTTCGGAGGGCGATGCCCAGGCCCAGGTGGATGCGGCAGGGCGGGAGGCGGTATCGGGCAACGTCCTGGTCTGGTTCCTGTGCGCCATTGCGTTTTTAAAAGTATCCCAGAAGATCGACTCCTTCATGTCCAGCTTAGGGGTAAACGTAGGGCATACGGGCGGCTCCATGATCGCGGAGGCCATGATCGCCGCAAGGGGCGTGGGCGCTGTCCGCAACTTTTCCCGCCAGCACTTCGGCAGCGGCCACAGCAGCAGCTCTTCCCATGTGAATACAGGCTCCGGCTCACCCGGAACCCCCGGCAGCCCGGGCGGGTTCATGGCAGGCGGCCTTGCAGGGGTGGTCAGCCGGCAGGTCACAAACAGCGCCATCCGCACTGCCACCTCCCACACCGAGACAAACCGGCAGGGTGGAAAGGCGCCCGGCGGCAGCATCGGCGGTTTTGCGTCCACCGTATCCGCCGGCATTGGCGGGAATCTGTATGCCTCTTCCGTTGCCAAAGGCGGCGATTTTGCCAACAACGTCATCGGCACAGTCGCCACGGGAAATACCGCCTCCATAGGTTCCATGTCCGGGGAAAAGGCTGCCCAGGCCCTCCACTCCTACATGGGCTATGCCGCCCTGGGGGAAGGCGCACAGCATGTGCCGTCCTTTACCGGCGTGGAGATCGGGGGCGGGCGCATCACCGGCACGGAAATTTCGGAGGAACACCCGGAGGGCATTTCCTTCGGCATGTACCATGCGGACCAGTACACCCCACCGGAAGGGCCTTACACTACCGTGCAGGCCGTGGACGGCACTTCCTGGTACAAGCAGTACGCACAGGATGCCGTGGAGAAATCCCCTTACATGGCGGCGGACGGCTCCATCGCCTATAAGGAATCCATTGTGAAAAAAATGCCCCCGGTTCCCAAAAGAAAGGACAGGTTATAAATGGAAGGAAGACAGAAGAACGGGCTGGAAGAAGCCCTTGAGACCGGCGCGTCTGCGGCACACCTTGCCAGGGGCGCCGTGAAAGCGGGGAAGGCGGTGTCCGGGGCCGCTAAGGGAGCCGCCGTGGGCGGTCCTTATGGCGCAGCGGCAGGGGCGCTATGGGAAGGACGCAGACTTATCGGAAAGATCCTGGCGGCAGCTGCTGCCCTGTTACTGCTCCCGGTGCTTTTTGTGCTGATGCTCCCCGGCCTGATCTTTGACGGGTTTACCTCCGCTTTCTCCCCTGCAGACCCGGAAACCCCTGTCCTGAACAGCGAGACCGCTATCATAGAGAACGCCAACACCATAACCTTTACCATCAGCGGCATCCTGGGGGAAGGCATGGAGGATGTGATGGAACGGATCGGACGGGATTTTGCCGCCTCGGACGGGGATGGGATGGAGCTCATCAACCCATACGAAACAAGCCCTGTATATAATGCCAACCTCTTTGTCTCCCAGTATTGTGCGGCAAAGGATAAGGAATTTGCAGATATCTCCATTGCGGATATGGCGGCAGTCATGCGCCGTGGGAAATCCCACCTTTACTCCTACCGGCGGACGGAGGAGATCCGTGAAAAGACGGTGGAGGACCCGGAGACCGGGGAAGAGACCACCGTATCCGAGAAATGGATGATCTATACCATTTCCTACAACGGGGAAGATTATTTCGCTGATCAGGTATTCTCCCTCACAGAAGAACAGAGGGTGCTTGCCGCCAATTACGCACAGAACCTGAGCCTTTTCCTTGGTGACGGGCTGGTCCAGAACCTGGAGAACTGGGAAGGGAACAGCATCCCCTCCCTGGGTGATGTACGCTTTACGGATGGCGGCACGGAAGTTGTCTATTTCAACCAGCTGGATGAACGCTATGCCGGGAAACCTTACGGCACCGACCATATCGGCGGTTACGGCTGCGGGCCTACTTCCATGGCGATTGTGGTGTCCTCCCTGGCCGGTGAGACCGTTGACCCGGTGCGTATGGCACAGTGGGCCTATGAAAACGGCTACTGGTGCAAGGGCAGCGGTTCCTACCACGCGCTGATACCGGGCGCCGCGGAAAACTGGGGGCTTGCCGTTTCCGGCTGCTCCCCCTCAGAACCCCAGCGGATACTGGACGCCCTGGCAGACGGGAAGCTGGTGGTGGCCATCATGTCAAAAGGGCATTTCACAAGCGGCGGCCACTTTATCGTGCTGCGGGGCGTGAAGGACGGGAAGATCCTGGTGGCGGACCCCGCCAGCTATAAACGGAGCGGACAGCCCTGGGACCTTTCCATCATACTGAACGAAGCCAGCAGACGTGCAGGCGCAGGCGGCCCATTCTGGATCATCGGCTGAACCGCCCTGCCGCAGTCCGGCCATGAACCCTGTTTACAGACGTTCCGCTCTGATCCCGCCCATGGCCGGAACTGACACACTGCGAAAGAGAGGTACTACCATATGAACAATCAAAATGACCACGATACCTATATCATCCCGCCGAATTTTGTGGACACAGGCACGTTTTTCGGCGGCATGTTCCGGGCAAGGAATGTGATCGAGGCCGGCATCCTGGCTGTCGCGACCGGGCTGCCGGTGTTTTTACTTCTGCCCTTTGGTCTGACCGCGCGGATCATCGTGCTGTGCCTGACTACCCTGCCCCTTGTCCTGTTTGCCCTGATCGGCATATCGGGGGAAAGCCTGTCGTCCTTCCTGGTCATCTTCTTAAAATACATGAAGAACCGCCGTATCGTGGGCGGCGGTGAAAGCCAGGAAACAACGCGGACGGCTCCCGGTGCAAAAAAGAAAAGAAAGGAAGCGAAAAAAGCAAAACCATGCCCTGATAAAACCATGATGTCAGAGCATATAAACCAAAGTGAAAAAACAGAGGGGAACAAAAAAACGGCAGAAATGAAAAGATTGGCGGCATATCCGGCTGGCGGCGCAGAGGGGAGGAGGATTTCCCCGCAGAGTTCGACCAGATAAAAGGCTATGAGATTCGCCAGAAGCTCCGCCCAAGCCAGACACAGAAAAAACAGCAGGACGGAACGCAGCGAAAGAAATCTGCAGGTGGAAGGAAACGGGGCCCACAGCAGGATTCCAGAAAAAAGGCCGCTGGAAGATCAGCAGGACCGGATCACAGAAACAGCCGGCAGAAAAAGGGCCGCTCCCCCAGAAAGCCGCTCCGTACACCGGAACCGCAGTTTACCCATTTGAACCCGGTGGCGGACTACCTGCCCATCCGTAAGATAGAAAACGGCATTATCTACACGAAGGACCACCGGTATGTGAAGGTGGTGGAGGTGATCCCCATCAACTTCCTGCTCCGCAGCGCCAGGGAACAGAGGGGCATCATCTATTCCTTTGTTTCCTATTTAAAGATAAGCCCCGTAAAGCTCCAGTTCAAGGTGCTGACCCGCCGTGCGGATATCGGGCGGCACATGGACACGGTGCGCCGGAAGATGGCCCAGGAGACCAACGGACAGTGCCGGCTCATGCAGGAGGATTACCTGCAGTTCATCCAGCAGATCTGTTCCCGCGAGGCTGTCACGCGCCGTTTCTTCCTGGTCTTTGAATACGAGCCCTGGAATGGCGCAAGGCGCACGGACGAGGAAGGGGAGGCCATCGGCTCCCTGCAGTCCGCCGTCCACACGGCCTCTAATTACCTGCGCCAGTGTGGGAATGAAGTGGTGCTGCCGGACAACGAGGACGAGTTCACCATAGATGTGCTCTATAACCTCCTGTGCCGGAATGAGAGCGCCGCAAAGCCCCTCCCCGTCCGGGCAAAAGAGGTGGTGGCACAGTACCTGGCAGACGGAAGGGAATCTGACATTGACCATATCCCTGCCGGGGAATTTGTTGCGCCCAGAAGCATTGACTTTACCCACGGGCGGTACATCTGCATTGACGGGCTTTATTACGCCTACCTGCTGATCCCCTCGGACGGCTATAAGACCCATGTGCCGGCCGGCTGGCTCAGCCTGATGGTCAATGCCGGTGACGGGATCGACCTGGACATGTTCCTCTCCCGACAGCCCAAGGAGCGCATCATCCAGAAGGTGGGCCAGCAGCTGCGCATCAACCGCTCCCGGATCAAGGACGCCAGCGATACCAACACGGACTTTGACGATATGGACAGCGCCATCCGCAGCGGCTATTTCCTGAAGGAAGGGCTTGCCAACAATGAAGATTTTTACTTTATGAACCTGCTGGTCACGGTTACAGCCCCCAATGAGGAAGACCTGGAGTGGAAGGTCAGCGAGATGAAAAAGCTCCTGCTCTCCCAGGACATGCGGGTATCCACCTGCCACTTCCGGGAAGAGCAGGCATTCCTGACCGCCCTGCCCCTGGTATCCGTGGAAAAAGGGCTGTATGAGCGCAGCAGGCGCAACCTCCTGACCGGGGGCGCCGCAAGCTGCTACCCCTTTACCAGCTATGAGATGTGCGATGACAACGGCATCCTTTTAGGTGTAAATAAGTACAACAGCTCCCTGATCATTGTGGATATCTTTAATTCCGCCGTCTACAAAAACGCAAACATGGCGATCCTGGGCACTTCCGGCGCGGGCAAGACCTTCACCATTCAGCTCATGGCCCTGCGGATGCGGCGCAAGGGAATCCCCATTTTCATCATTGCCCCGTTAAAGGGGCATGAGTTCCACCGGGCCTGTGCCAATGTGGGCGGCGAGTTCATCCAGGTCTCCCCGGCAAGCCCCCACTGTATCAACGTGATGGAGATCCGGCAGGTGGACCGCACCGTGAACGAACTGCTGGACGGCCCCGGCATCCAGTTGTCAGAACTGGCGGAGAAGATCCAGCGGCTCCATATCTTTTTCAGCCTGCTGATCCCGGACATGAACCATGAAGAGCGCCAGCTTCTGGACGAGGCCCTGATCCACACCTACAACAAGAAAGGCATCACCCATGACAACGCATCCCTGGCAGACCCCAAAGACCCGGCACGATACCGGGAGATGCCGGTACTGGGCGACCTTTATGGAATACTGAAGAAATCGGCTGCCACAAAACGGCTGGCAAATATCCTGAACCGCCTGGTGAACGGCTCCGCCAGCACCTTCAACCAGCAGACCAACGTGTCCCTGGACAACCGATATACCGTTCTGGATATCTCTTCCCTGACCGGGGACCTGCTGACCGTGGGGATGTTCGTAGCACTGGATTTTGTCTGGGACCGGGCCAAGGAGGACCGTACCGAGGAAAAGACCATCTTCATTGACGAATGCTGGCAGCTCTTATCCGGAGCCGGCGCCACGGGCACACGTCTTGCCGGCGACTTTGTACTGGAGATCTTCAAGACCATCCGAGGGTACGGGGGTTCCGCCGTCTGTGCCAGCCAGGACCTGAATGACTTCTTTAACCTGGATGAAGGACGGTTTGGGAAAGGCATTATCAACAACTCCAAGACCAAGATCATCCTGAACCTGGAGGATGACGAGGCCATGCGCATGCAGAGCGCCCTCCACCTCTCCGATGCGGAGATCATGGAGGTCACCCACTTTGAACGGGGCAACGGCCTAATCAGCACCAACAACAATAACATCATGGTGGAGTTCAAGGCAAGCCCCCTGGAGAAAGACCTGATCACCACGGACAGAAGGGAACTGAAAGACATCGTGGAACGGATGCGGCGGCAGAATGAAGCCGGATAACAAAAAGGATTACGCACCGTATACGCATGATTTACGCAATCCCTTTTTCCATACGTCCGTTATACGCACAGATTACGCATTTACAAAAAGACAGAAAGGAAGGTGGTGCCAGTGAAGACCAGGGCAGAGTTATACGGCCATGAAGCCACGGAACTGCTCCGGATCATATCCATGTATCCGGGACTTTCAGAAAAACAGTTATGCCGGTTCTACCCTGGCCGGGAGGATGTCACCAGGAACCTGCTCTCCCACCTGTGCAGACAGGGGCGTACCCGGCAGGCAGACACCGGGGGATATTTCCCCTATGGGAACGGTAAAGCAGAAACCGATCCCGGTATGGTGCGGGCGGCATGGGTACTGCTTGATTTTATCGACAGGGCGGAATACCACTCATCCAGTGAGTTCCCCGTAAAGATTGCCTTTTTCTCTAAAGGTGAACTATATGAGATCGTCCATGCCGCTGCCGGACAGGAGGCGCTTGTCGCCCATGCACTGCGCCAGAGCCGTGACAGTGGCGGCCGCCGTATCGTGCTGGTGGATGACCCCGGGCAGATCCCCCTGCTGGAATTTCCGGGGATAACCGGATTCTCTATGGTAGATGGCAGCGGGAATGTAAGCTACTACAAAAAATCAAAATAAAACAATCTTTGCCCTGGCTGTTATGATACAGGGCGCTATATTACAACATCCAAAGGAGGGATGTAATTGGACCGAAAGATTATCTCACGCCGGATTGCAGATATCCAGAACAGCCTGTCACGGCTGAACAACAACATCTGCGCTATGGATTCCCTGGATATCCAGAGGTATCCCGAAAACTATGAAACCATGTCAACCGAAGCCGCCCTGCGGGCCGAAGGGATCGCCTGCCAGCTCAGGAATCTCCTTTACGCTTCCACCTCTGTTTCCAAAGCAGAGTACCTTGTGCAAGCCGGGGAAGTACATGGTATAGAGATCCTTTATGAAAATGGCATTTTGGAAGTAATCCTCCCACGGCTGCTCCCAAAGAAAAAAATGCGCCAGAGCAGCCTGTTCCTGCTTGACCCTCTCCATGCGGTACTGGGACAGTATGCAAAAGAGCATCCCATGCCCCACTTCCGGGAATGCGTGGTATGTATCTCCCATGTGTATGACCATGAGCTGCCGGACTGGTGCCTGCTGGACTATGACAACCTGCAGCAGAAACAGATCCTGGATGCCATCGCCCTGTATGTGATGGCCGATGACAGCGGGCTTTTATGTGATGCCTACAATACTACGGAGCTTGGAGATAAGGATTGTACCCATATCTATATCATGGAAAAAGGCCGCTTCGCCGCATGGCTCTCCGGGCGGGAAAAAGATTTAAAATCCATATCGGATTTTTGAACGATTTGAGCCTGTTTTTTCCCGATACCCACTGGGAACCGTCAATCCCATGATCCTGATACCTTATAACAGATTTTTCTTTCCCGCCTTAACCGAGGTCTTTAGCCGCCTCGGTAAAAAGCCGGGGCCAGACCGGGGCTGTCCTGGTCAGAGGAGGTGACATTTTGGATGATAAAAGAAGATTCCCAAAACAGGACACATTAGGCTTACACCTGCTGGAAATGGCTGCTGTCTGTGGCGAACTGCCAACAGACCTGCTTACCCGGCTTTCCGGCAGTTCTTCCTATACCGAGACCGTCATAACTTCCCTGAAAAAAGACGGCCTTCTGAAAACCTATTATAAGGATAAGCTGCGCGGCTACCGCCTGGGGCAGAGGGCAAAACGAATCCTGTTGGAAAGGCAGCCGGAACGCTTTTCCTTCTATCTTACCGGAAACGTGGAGACTAACCGGATTAAAAGCGAAGTCCCACGCCGGATACGGCTCCACCGGGTTGCGGAAACCTATGTTGCCATGCAGAATGCCGGCATTGCCGTGTTCCGTGACGAAAAACCCTTGGTATTTTCCCCCGGAGGTTCTCCGGTAGCCCGGCTTGACTCCCCTGCCTTTTACAGTTCCCGTGAAGTCAAAGAAATGGGAATCGAGACTGTGAAGATCCGTGGCTCGCGGATGACAGGGGTGCTCCTTGCTCCATCCGGTGTTTTTATTTCCTATAACGGCGGCAGTCATATGCTGAAATGGGATTACCGGGCTGAGCAGAGGGCACAGGCGCTCCTGCAGATGGTGGTCTGCCATCAGCGCCTTTCCGTACAGCATACAAGTACCTGTGTTTCCGGCCTGCTGTTTGGCAATGACCTGGAACCCTTCTACCGGATCTTTGCGGATTCAGATACAGAGTCACGCTGTTTCTTTCTTCTGGACGGCAATTATGAACATTTTTATTACCTGACCAATGACCATTACGGGGATACGCTGCTGAAGCTTCTGTACCGCCCGGAGGGTACAGCGGAACTTGACCACATGCTGATGCAGGGATTTTATCCAAAGGATACGGGGCTTCCCATAGAACATGACGCCCTGGATCAGAACGGGAACCCGGTGCTGTTCGGCTATTTCCTGGACATCCCCCGCATCAACCGTTTCCATACGGCGCTCCAGCTGCAGGAACGGACGGGAACCCTGATCTGCTTTGACTTCCAGAAGGAAGTTCTCCACCGCTTCTGCGGAGGACAGGTAGGGTTTTCCACCATCAGCTTTGAAAAATTTGAAAGGAGGTTTTTCCCATAGACAAGAAAAAAATACTGAAAGGGCTGGTCACTGCCCCCATCGCCATCCTTGCCGTCCTGTATGCGGCCGGCTACCTGGGGCAGTTCATCGGCAACTACGCCCTCTGGAAACAGGGGGGCGGCTACCCTGGGGATGGCACTTCTCCCCTGCCTCCCACTCCTTCCTTCTCCGTCTGTCTGCACGCAGCAGTCCGCCCGCCATACGGGATCTACGGCATTTTTATCTGTATCGGGCTTTTGGCGGTGCTGCTCCTTTTCGTCATGCGGATCGGGTACAGCGACACCGGGGAATATGACGGGGACCGGAACTTCACCTATTCCGCCAAAGGCACTTACGGCACGTCCGGCTGGATGAGCCGGAAGGAGATGTCCGGCGTCCTGGAACTGGTGGCCGACCTGCGCCGGTATCAGGGGATCGTCCTGGGCATGCTGGAGCGGAAGGCAGTCTGTGTGCCGGAGAAGACACGGCTCAACAGCAACCTGGCAGTCTATGGCGCCAGCGGCTCCATGAAGACACGCTCCTTCTGCATGAACCGTATTTTACAGGGGGTATCCCGCGGGGAATCCCTGGTCATCTGCGACCCGAAATCGGAGCTGTACGAAAAGTCAAGCGAGTACCTGCGTGACAAGGGCTATACCGTCCGTGTGTTCAATCTGGTCAATCCGGAGAACTCGGATTCCTGGAACTGCCTTTGTGAAGTGGAAGGCCAGGAACTGATGGCACAGCTTTTTGTGGACGTCATCATCAAAAACACCACGGGCGGCGGCAAGGGAGACCATTTCTGGGATTCCGCTGAAATGAACCTGTTAAAAGCTCTGGTGCTGTATGTGGACAAGGGCTATCCCCCGGAGAACCGGAACATGGGCCAGGTGTACCAGCTCATCACTTTAAATTCGGAGACTGCACTGAACAGCCTGTTTGAAGTCCTGCCCATCAACCATCCGGCCAAGGCACCTTACAGCCTGTTCAAGCAGGC
>CATLBO010000030.1 GCA_949879025.1 uncultured Hungatella sp.
TCTTTTATTAGTAAATATAATTAGGTTTACTAACTTACTATTACTAAATCAAAACTTTTTCTTGTTTTGTTTACTTGCTTTTGTTTACTTTCCTCGTCAGCAAAAAAGTAATCCTTTTAAAGATCTGCCGCACACACTTATAATAGGCCATCGTCCGTTTCCCATACTCCCTTTTTCAACAGTGACAACTATAACAAGTTGAATAGGGCAAATCCCGCAAATCAAAAATGCCCTGGAACATTTATACTGCTCCAGAGCATTTTTACATTATTGAATGACAGATTGGTTGATATTTATCCAAGCCGAAAGCCTTTTTCCTTTCTGGAAACGACGATTATCAGAAGATACTCCTGTCTTTTCCGCCCATTCCAACATTCTTTTTCTTATATGCGCAGAAGCACAAAAGCATTTATTGGTCTGGAAAACTGTAGTAAATCTCCTATTTCAGACAGTAGACGTTTGCTTAAATAGTTTATTCATCTTCTGATCTAGAGATTCAATCTTCTGAAGAATCAAGTTGAGTTTTATATCTTGATAGTTATTGTTTAACAATCCTGCATAATAATCACTTATATATTTCGATAGTCCTGTTTCACTGTAAAAATGTTCCCGAATCATTTCTGAAGAAAAAGCTTTACCTACATAAAAATTAGATAGCATAACTAGAGACTTCATTGCGTTCTGCATTTCATCCGAATCAGAGAAGTTATAGTCATGAAAACGTTGCGAACAATCTATGCTCCAACGACATACATAATTTTCCATTACATCTTTTAAGAAGTCTTCACATAACCGTGAATTACTTTTTTCCAATATACGAACTGGTTTCATAGCATTATAATGTATCAAAAATTTCTCTGTTTTTTCCGAAAAACAACTAGTAGTATAGTTATTGATCATTGAATCATATAATAAGTGTCTCCATTTGCAGTCCTCCAAGTTTATATCGTTTTGTTTTGAAAAGAACTGACTCATGATATTTTGTTGAAATTGTATAATTGGTGTATTATGTACTATTCCGTCATTATCATTAGCTTTTATATATTGAAGCCAGTTACTGTCACTTTTGTCTAAGTAACGGATAATGTCTACATCTATCATACCATTTTTAACTTTGTCTGAAGTTTTATAGTTACCTATTTCTGCCTTATCTTTTGTAAAAAAATCTACCATTTTATATAATTCTGTTTGTTCTTCTAAATAATCTGCATTATTTATAAAGCATGTATTATTTTCTGCTATCTTTTTTTCAATAAAGGCCTGTCCGTTCAAAGTTAATTGGTAAAAGCTTCTTCTGTCTACTCCATATCGAACTACTCCTCCTGCCTCCTCTAGCTCTCTCATCTGCTGGCTTAAATGAGTGGAAGATATCTCAAGCGCCTGAGAAATCACTTTGTGCTGGCTTCCTGGATTATTATATAAGTATGTAAGAATTTTATGGTTTAACTTTTTGGAAAATAATGCAGACATTCTAATATCAATATCATTTTTAACCTTTGACTTATGCTCTAACACTCCGGTGATAAATACAAGCCCAACTATAGTCCCTATTTGATAAGAAATATCATGCTCAATATAGCTTTCTAAAAGCTTTTTGTATCTCTTAAATAAATGCAGTTCTTTATCTAATTCCTCTTTTTTATTATTGATATATAATTCTGTCAATTCATATGTAAGTTCTTCCTGAAAAGCATTTAATAATTCCCTTTTTTGGGAATCGTTTGTATCTGTTAACCCTTTTTTCAAAGCTGTATACTTATCTTTATTTAACATATAGCATTCATCCTCCTATGATAGTGCAGGATAATCCTGCACTATCTACTATATGGGTCTAATTTATGAAGCACAAAAATAACACTTCATAAAAATATCATCTGTAATAAATATATTAATCATTTAATAAATTATTACCTCTTTTATCCAAATGGCAGATCAAAAGTGAAAACACAGCGTCCGCAGTCTCTTTCTTCTCCATTGCAACAACTCTGCTCTTTTCTATTACACCTAAATATGCCATCTGGTAATTCCGACTTTTTTCCGCATCTCAAGAAAAAGCCTATTGGCTCTAATTTCTTATTATTTGCTCCATTTAAATTTGCAACTGAGCAAGTATTGATCCAACAAACGCAGCAATCAGCTGATCTGCAACACTGTACTATTTCCTGAAAATCGTAGTTTCCTGTAGAAAAAGATGGAATAATGAGCAATGTAACTTTTAAAATATTTAAGACCATTTGTATATACTCTATCATCAATGCATCTTTACATATTAAAATTGCAATCCGTCCAACCCCATCACAGTGAATCAAGCTTATTTTTTTCTCAGGCTGTATATCTTCCAGGTATCTCTCATCTTTGCTTATTGTATATAAAAAAGGATGTTGCTTTTCCTGCTGAATTACAATATCACCCTGTTCATTAAATACAGTTACTATATTATGGTGATTGCTCCATATAGATGGAAAAACTATTAATGGACAATTTTCGCAACCATCATCAGGAAATTCGGAAAAAATCTCCTTAAAATTCTCTTCTATTTGATGATTTCCAAGCATCTCCGGCATAATTGCAATATCCACTTGATGCTTTTTTAGTTCAACATTTAGCTTTAACATGTTTTCTTCTATTATTTCTTTATCTTCTATATCTGTTATTGAAAAATATCCAATGCCATTTCTAGTTTCCTTTGTCCAATTTAAGTTTCCCTGATTTGTTAATGGACACATTCCTATCTTCAAGGCTTTTCTTTTTCTTGCAGTACTAAATGTGTCATCTGATAAGAACTGATTCCATATCTCATATCCATTTGTTTTGTTCATATCAATAAAATAAAAGAAGTTTAAATAATTGATAAGACCATTGTAATGGCAGGAACCTCGGTTACTATGTTCCCAAGAGCATTTTACTCTTGGCAACAACTGAACTTTTGTCTGATCGGCATTAGAATTTATCCCCTTTATCGCCTCTTTTGTAACATAGTTCTCTATGTACTTTGACATGCTACTATCTAAAATAGTTAGTAGCAAAACCAAGAGCTGTTTGTCGTACTCCTCCTTTTTTCCCATAACAACTGCACGAAGCTGTTCTAAAAGTTCCTTACTGCATAATGAATCCGACATCTGTACAATATGACCATTATAAAATAGTGTCGGAAAAAATTTTTTTACATCTTTATTAATTTCCTCCCATCTTTCTGGCTCCAAGGCGCTATATCGCTCAAAAAAAGGCTCATCTGTACAATCCAGAGCAGTTCTAATCAGAAAAGCAAACATATTGAACATATATTTTAAAGAAAACACGAGATATCACATCCCCTTCCTGCTAAATAGCTAACGCTTTCATTAATACTTGTATTATAACATTCTTCTTGAATATTTCAATACATTGATCATAAATTAATAATTGATTTATAATAAATTAATAATAAAATGCCAAACTACTCTTATAAAGCAAAATTTGACATCTTTTAAAAAACACCACAAAACAGTCTGCATAGTCATTGTAAGGATCATACTTACTGAGTCGCATAGATAAATCTTGCTATCCCCATGACAGAATGAGACTAAGAGTTGCGGCAAATCATGGCAGGGCTAAAATATATATTTAGAATCCTGATCTCCAGCATAGAATCATATACAGTAAAAGGCCAAAACGCTACGCTCCACAGCAGTTCTAGAAGATCAAAAAAGAAAAGTACCTCTCAAAGAGATACTTTTCCACACAAGTTTGCCATTTTTAGTCTTTATTTGTCATAATGCTCTGAAACTGCTTTCAAATGCTCGATGATCGGCAGATGCTGCGGGCAAATGCTTTCACACTGGCCGCACCCGATGCAGTCTCCTGCCCTGCCGAATTTATCTGCCAGCTGTTTGTAATTCGTTATATTGGCTGTCCATCCTTTGTCCTCTGATTCCCGCATATCTTCATTGTAAAGGGAAAAATACTGGGGTATGGCAATCTTGGACGGGCACCCGTCGGTACAGTAGGAACACCCGGTGCATGGTACTGCCGTAGCCTCATTGATTATGTCTGCCGCTTTCTTCACAAGTTCCTTCTCTTCTTCATTAAAAGGCTGGAAGTCTTCCATATACTGCGTATTGTCCTCTAACTGCTCCAGGCTGCTCATGCCGGACAGCACCATTATCACATTATCCAGGGAAGCTGCAAACCTTACTGCCCAGGAAGGCACTGACATGTCCGGCGCATAATCCTTGAAAAGTTTCTCCGCCTGCTGGGGAACTGCAGCCAGCGTACCGCCCTTTACCGGTTCCATGACAATCACCGGAATTCCATGCTTTTTTGCTGTCTCATAACACTTGCGGGATTGAATCCACGGACTCTCCCAGTCAAGGTAATTAATCTGCAGCTGCACAAACTCCATATCCGGATGATCTGTTAAAATCCGATCCAGAAGCTGGGCATTGTCATGGAAAGAAAATCCCATATGCTTTACAAGTCCCTGTTCCTTTTTCTGGCGCAGCCAGTTAAAACAGTCAAACCTTTCATACTTTCCATAGCTGCTCTCGGAGATCCCGTGAAGGAGGTAGTAGTCAAAATACTCCGCTCCTGTCTTGGCCTGCTGCTCATGGAACACCTTGTCCCGATCCTCCAGGCTATTAAAAAAACCTGAATGAAGCTTTGTGGCCAGCGTAAATTTATCTCTGGGATAGCGGCTTACCAATGCTTCCTTTGCCACATTCTCACTGTTAAACCCACAGTACATCCATGCCGTATCAAAATAGGTGAAACCTTTTTCAATAAAATGATCCACCATTTTCTTTACCTGTTCCACATCAATATTTGCCTGGTCTGCTTTGTCAAGAAGCGGCAGCCTCATCAGTCCAAAACCTAATTTCTTCATAATGTTCCCCTCCTTTTCGAATTCTCTGTCTATTATAGGCGATTTTACATGCAGGAACAACTACTTTACATCTATATCTGTCTATGCCTTTCAGGCATAGGGTTCTCCA
The DNA here is from genome assembly GCA_949879025.1 of uncultured Hungatella sp. Lineage (GTDB taxonomy): Bacteria > Bacillota > Clostridia > Lachnospirales > Lachnospiraceae > UBA3402. Next base: position 4,971 of record CATLBO010000030.1, read on the forward strand.
TTACAAATTAATAACAGTTATCCCCCATAAGTCTCTTCCGACTTTAAATCTCATAAATCTGTCTGCCGTCTAGCCAGGAATACAGATTCTCAAACACAATATCCGCTCTTTGTTCCATAGACTCTACAGAGGCAAAGGCAATGTGAGGCGTCACTATGATGTTAGGGCAGCAAAACAGCGGATGATCGGAAGGAATCGGCGGCTCTGTCTCAAAAACATCACAGGCAGCCCCTGCAATGACTCCCTCCTTCAGCGCCTGGGCCAGAGCCCTGCTGTCCACGACTCCGCCTCTTGCCGTATTAATCAAAACAGCGCTTTTCTTCATAAGACCCAGCTGCGCCTCCCCAATCAGCCCTCTGGTGCTCTCTGTCAGCGGACAGTGCAGCGACACAATATCCCCATCCCTTAAAAGTTCCTCCAAAGACACCTGATGTTCAATGGCTGAATCAGATACAGTGCTCCTGCTGTATGCGATTACCCTGCACCCAAAAGCTCTGCAGAGAGCAGCTACCCGCTTCCCGATTGCCCCTGCTCCTATAATTCCCACAGTCCTCCCACACAGAAGATTTCCCACCAGTCCGTCCTTTGTCCCGCCTCTGCGGCACCTGTTCTCAGCCTCCCCCACATTTCGCAAAAGCTGAATCATAAAGCTGATGCACAGTTCTGCCACTGCCTCCGTGGCATAGCCTGAAGCATTGCTTACTGCAATCCCCCGCTTCTTTGCCTCTGCCACCGGGATATGGTCAACCCCGGTAAATGCCACATCAATAAACTTCAGAGAAGTGGCAGCCTCCAGAACAGAAGGGGCCAAAGGCATATTGGCCAGCATCACCACATCCGCATTGCGGCACCTGTCCGCCTGAATCTGGGGCTCCTCATTCTTTTCATATGCGACAAACTTATGGCCCATAGCCTCCAGCCTGCGGGCATGTTTTTCCATAACATCCCCGGATACCCCCTAATCCTTCTAACAGCACAATTTTCATTTCAACCGAACCTCCTGAATTATTCTTTCTGACTATCTGATGCAGACTGTCTGCTTTCCTCATCCCAGAAAAGCAGCCTTTTTCTTTGAACCATATAATATAAAATACCTGTCACATCCGCCAAAAACCACCCAATCGGCACAGACCACCAGATTCCTGTCACCCCGACAGCCGGTATCCCGGACAATATGTAAGCCAGCGCCACCCTTGTCCCCAGGGAGATCACCGTAAGCACCACGCTCATCCCCGGCTTTCCCAAAGCCCGGTACAATCCGTACAGCAAAAACAGACAGCCAATCCCGCAGTAAAAAGCCCCTTCAATGCGCAGGTACCGGACTCCCTCCAGAATGGTCTCTGTCTCTCCTGCCTCAATAAACAGAGCCATCAGCGGCCTGGCAAATACCCACACCAGCCCGGACACTGCCAGACAAAAGCCCATGGATGCTGCCGCTGCCCCTTTCAGCCCTGTCCGAATGCGATCTGCCTTCCTGGCCCCATAATTCTGGGCAATAAATGTAGAGAATGCATTTCCAAAATCCTGCACGGGCATGTAGGCAAAGGCGTCAATCTTCACTGCCGCCGCAAACGCTGCCATAACTGTAGGCCCAAAGCTGTTCACCAGCCCCTGAACCATGAGAATCCCCAGATTCATTACAGACTGCTGAACGCAGGTAAGAATAGAAAACCCGCCGATCTCTTTCACACAGCTCCATCTCACCATTTTTCCCCGGTAAACAGCCTTTAGCTGAGGGCACCGCATTAGCGCATAAACGCCGATTCCCACCCCGGAAACATACTGAGCAATAACCGTAGCCGCAGCCGCACCTGCCACTCCCTGCTTTAATCCCAGAACAAACCACAAATCAAGGATAATATTTAAGACAGCTGAGACAGCCAGAAAAATAAGCGGCACGACCGAATTGCCGACTGCCCGGAGATAAGACGCAAAATAATTATACAGAAATGTAGCCATAATCCCGCTGAATATAATCAGCAGATATTGCCGCATAGCATCCCACACTTCCTCAGGCACTCTTAAAAAAACCTGAATAAAGTCCAGGCAGGCAAATGCCAGAACATTAAGAAAAACAGCAGCAGTCCCAATAAGCAGAAAGGATGCCTGTATGCTCTCCATCAACCCCTCTACATCCCTCTGTCCGAAGCGGATGGAAAATAAAGCTCCGCTGCCCATGCACAGTCCCAGAAGGATGGAGGTGAGAAAGGTCATCAGTGTAAACGAAGAGCCTACGGCTGCCAGCGCATTTTTCCCCAGAAATTGTCCTACAATTAAGGTATCCGCTATATTATAGCACTGCTGCAAAAGATTTCCAAGTATCATAGGAACTGCAAACAGCAGCATAGACCTCATAACCGGCCCCTTAGTCAAGTCTTTGTTCATCGCATGTGCTCCTTCGAAATGAAAGTTTTTAATTTCGTTTTGTATGTATTATAGGATGCATATTTTCTAAAGTCAATCTATAATTTACATTTTGGCTAAGAAATTGTATGACCAGGTAGACATCCCCAAAAGTCCATGTTATAATAAAAAGCGTGCTTATGGATACGTATACCAACAATCATTCTGCAGGCTGGCAGCCAGATATAATCCATACGCCATTACCTAATATAAAGAAGGAGAGGCGCCATGTTTCTTGACAGTTTAGACGCCCTGGATCAGAAAATTATCCGGCTATTAATTGAAAACGCCCGAATCTCTTATTCGGATATCGGGCAAAATGTAGGACTGTCGCGGGTGGCTGTAAAGGCCCGCATCCAGGCTCTGGAGCAGCGGGGTATTATCGAAGAATACACAACCATTATCAACCCCCAGAAAATCAGCGGCGCAATGTCCTGCTATTTTGAGATTGAAACTCTGCCTGACACGTTTGACAAGGTAATTAAAGCATTGGAAGAAAATCAGGTTATCACCCAAATTTACCGGGTAACAGGAAAAAACAAACTCCATGTCCATGCTGTAGCCTCCTCTAATGAAGAGATGGAACATCTTATTGAGCAGGTAATTGATCCCCTTCCCGGAGTGGTTAGCTGTGACTGCAACATGATCCTTTCACGGATAAAAGATATTAAAGGGCTGAGGCTGTAAGGCCAGCTGCCTCTTTCTGCATTGTTAAGAACCGCAAGTCTTACATTAATTGCTGATATAGTTTTATGCATCTTTAAAGCGCTCTATAAAGCTGCTTATCTCCGTCACTTGTCAAACTGCCTTCTCAGCATATCTGCAAACTCCTCCACATAATACCCTGAATTATCCTTCCTCCAAAATGCGCAGTAATTGCGCCGAATCGGTTCCTCACTGCGGAACAGCAAAACCCGGCTGACAAATGATCCCGGATTCTGCTCCGTCCCTGCGCCTTCCGCCGGCATAAATCCCTGTCCCCCAATAACCATAAGCCGTGCTTCTTCCAGATTTTCGGCAAAAAGAAACTCTCCCTGAAATCCTACTACATCATGATAATACCCCTGCTCTGTCTTTCTCTGTTCCTTGGAAGAAACCAGGATGCAGGGAACGTTTTCCAGTTCCTGAGGCGTAACTGAGGGCAAAAGCCCAATGGGATTTCTGGAGGAAATTTCAATGCACTCCTTTCCGGCAGTCAAAACAAAATTCACATACTCATCAGAAAATGCCCTGCGCTGGTCATTAAAGTTTAAATCAATATCTCCGTTCCGAAGCATTTCAAACAATTCCTCGTGGTTTCCATACTTAATCTGTACTAGCACATCCGGATAATCGGCCGCAAACTCCTCCAGGGCCATGTGGAACTCCCGCCCGCAGTAGCACCGCAGATACCCAACCTTCAGAACCGCCTCCCCACCGCCTGAAATTCTGGCGGCACTTCTGCACATCTGTTCATAATCTGCAACCAGCACCAGGCTCTTTTTATAGAAGAACTCTCCTGCAGGAGTAAGCAGAAATTTTCGGTTTTTTCTCTCCAGAACTCTCCAGAAGCCTGAATCCAATTTCCCTTTCCAAAGCCTGCACCTGCTAGGAAATGGCAGACTGAGAGATATGACATTCCTCCGCTGCCTCTGAAAAACTGTTGTTTCGCACAACTGACTGAAAATACCTCATCTGCCTTATCATCTTTTCATCCTTCCTTGTTTGAGTCTGCTCCTATTTCTCAAAGCATTTCCTATTGATTTTCTCATATATTTACTGTTGTCTTTCCGCAAAGGGACGGAGCTGAAGGAGGAAACCGGGTTCACTATGATTCCGGTTCTGCAAATCTATTCTGTCTTTTGCTCAAAATCCTTCAAAATCCCGATCTTTCGCCATTGCCTGATTCAATAATTTTAAGATATATTTTGCCCATTGAAGCTCAGCTGCCTTTCCCATGGCGTTTCCCCTACTCTGGTGATTATGCCACAGGACTGTTTCCCAAGGAGCAAATGGTATCCAACCCTGTTTCTAAATCCATCCCGCTGCCAACGGCACCACAGCCACAGTCATCAGCCCTGCCACGGCTATAGCCAGGCTTCCCATGGCGCCTTCCACATCTCCCAGTTCCAGCGCCTTAGAGGTTCCTATGGCATGGGCCGAGGTACCCAGGGCCAGCCCCTTGGCAATGGGATTTGTAATCTTAAACAGCTTAAACACTGTCTCTCCGATCACATTGCCCAGAATACCGGTTATGATAATACTGACCACAGTAAGAGCCACTATTCCCCCTGCCTCTTCACTGACGCCCATGCCGATAGCCGTGGTAATGGATTTAGGAAGCAGGGTCACATAGTACTCATGGCTCAGGCCAAACAGTTTACTCAGTATAAAAATACTGAAGGCGCTTGCCAAAACTCCTGAAAAGATACCGCCTGCAACAGCCCCTAAGTTGTCTTTTAACAAGCTAAGCTGTTTATAAAGAGGAATAGCCAGGCAGACTGTGGCAGGGGTAAGAAGAAAACTGATGTATTGGCTCCCAGCCTGATAAACTTTATAATCTATCCTGAATACAAGCAGAAATGAAATAATGAGAACCACAGCCACAAGCAAAGGGTTCATAATGGCTAGGTTTGTCTTCTTCTTAATCTCGATTCCCAAAAGGTAGGCCCCCATAGTAGCTGCAAAGCCAAAGTAAACCGAATTCATAAGCAATTCATTCATCATGCTCCCCCTTATTTGTAATGCCAATCAAAAGCTCCGTAAACTTCCCTGTCACAGCCATAACAGCAATCGTTGACAATACAGAAATCATAATCACCGGAACCGCAGCAGCTTTTAATATCTCATAATCATCCATAAGCCCCACAATCACTGGAACGAACATAAGAGGCATGATATCCAAAAGAAAATTTCCAGTCTCCTCTACATGCTTCAGTTTGATTACTCCTGTACATAGCCCTGCCAGCAAAAGAAATAGGCCATAAACGCCTCCGGGAACCGGCAGCGGCAATAGGGCATTGAAAAGTTCCCCGATCATAGTAATTCCAAAAATAACACAGCTTTGTTTTATATATTTCATCTGACTGCTTCCTTCTTTCTTATCATCCTGTCCGGATTCTACCACTAATAGCCGAAAGCTACAAGGGCAATCCTTAAAAATAAATCTAAACAACTATTTAAATAATGATACACTTCCTAAGAAAAGCGAATTGGCTCCCTGCAGCCAACCTAAGATTGCTGACGTAATTTATAAAGCACAGGATAGAAAAACCATGAAACTGCAGCTGCAGTCCCATGGTTTCCCAAGGAGAACATATTTTATAGATACTAGGCACATCAAAAATATCCTGATTGTCAGCCAGGCCTTCCATACCCTTAGCTCCGGCTTTCAAATCCTGAACCGCAGCAGCTGCCTTATCCTGCTCTTTTATTCCTTCAGCCCCATCCCTATCCGCAGCATCCGAAACATACGATCTGCCCCGCTGCTGTACAGCTCTTCAGCCCGCTCCAGCGCTTCTTCAATATCCATAGCTCCATTGATGGTGGGAATGATACTTTCCACCCCAAACTCATAAATCTTCTCTGCACCGGTTCCCATACCACCTACTACAGCCACCGCCGGCACGTTCTTTGCCCTGCATCTCTGGCCGATTCCGCTGGGCACTTTGCCGAAAGCAGACTGCCAGTCCATACGCCCCTCTCCTGTGACTACCAGATCCGTCCCCTCCAGAAGTCCGTCGAAATCAATAAGGTCAAGAACCGTCTCAATACCGGATTTCAGGGCTGCATGAAGGAATACGCATAAGGCCGCCCCCAAGCCTCCTGCCGCCCCGGCTCCAGGAATCTGATCCGCATCTTTGCCTAATTTGTCCAGAATTACTGCGGCATAGTTTTTCATTCCTGCTTCCAGATTATCCAAAATCTCCGGCGTCCCCCCCTTTTGTCTGCCGAATGTATAAGCGGCCCCATGGGGTCCCGTAAGCGGATTATTCACATCGCACATTACCGTAAATTCCGCTTCTGCCGCCCCAGGATGAAGTCCCGCAATATCAATGTCAGCCACTTTCTCAAGGTCAGCCCCCGTGCCTTCCAGTTCATTCCCCTCTTTGTCCAAGAAGCGGATTCCCAGAGCTTTCATGGCTCCCATTCCGCCGTCATTAGTAGCGCTTCCTCCGATGGCAATGGATATTTTCCGATACCCCTGTTCCAGCGCATCCCGAATCAGCTCCCCGGTTCCGTATGTAGTAGTATCAAGAGGATTCCTTTTCTCTGAAGGAACCATTGGAAGGCCGGAAGCTGCCGCCATTTCAATAATTGCAGAATCACCGTGAAAGACTCCATAAAAGCTTTCTGTCATTTCCATCAACGGCCCATGTACCCAAACCTTTCTTTTTTCCCCCTTGGTTACCGTAATTACCGCATCAACAGTTCCTTCCCCTCCATCTGCTATGGGAACCCCAAGTGTCTTGCAGCCCGGGAAAACTTTAACTGCCGACGCAGTTAACAGCTGTATAATCTTTTCTGATGATAAGGTTCCTTTAAAGGAATCCGACGCAAATAAAAATCTCATATAAACCCTCCAGCGCAGGCAATCATAAATAATACAGCATCTACTTTCTTCATATCATATTTATCATTCCATGTTCCGATAACCGGCTGCGCAGCCATGGATGCCAAAAAAGAAGCGGATACCACAAAAAAATCTGCGATTCCAGTTACAGATACCGCACCTTCTCCATCTGTCATTTTATATACCGTCCGGTAATGCTGCCAGGATTCCCGGCACTCTCCCCAGGCATCCCCACAGAAATGATGCAGCCGCCAGGCTTTAAAGACCTTGTTTCTATTTTAATATATTTTCATGTATTGGCAAGAGTTTGGAGAACATATGTAAACGCCGTTTTAAGATATATGCTTCGATTTTAAATCCCCTATAATTATCTATCAATACTGCTTTTCAACAGTCCTTAAATGCCAGAACCTTGTTCTTTCAGCTTCCTGGCGGCCTCGTCCCTTTGACGGCATACCTGAGCCCAACTGGGTGTTCTGTCCAGGATACCAGCCAGTTCCTCCAAAGCGGTGGGTATGTCGATATTTTGAGGGCAGATAGCAGCACAGGCCCCGCATTTGACGCAGGCTTCTGGCCGTTTATCTTCTGAAAGAGCATCAAACTGCATAGCCACTGTTGAGCTGCTGCCAAATTTCGCATCATTATAGGCATGTATAAGCATTGGGATATCTAACCCCTGAGGACATCCGTCGCAGCAGTACCTGCATCTTGTACAGGGAAGAGCATTTTTCATGCTGTCAGCCAGTTCCATCAGCAAGGCAGATTCCTGTTCTGTCTGAGGTGCGCCGGCAGAGAAGGTTCTGACATTGTCTTCCATCTGAGCCATATTGCTCATACCAGAGAGCACCATCTTTACACCTGGCAGATTCATCAGCCACCGGAAAGCCCAGGAAGCAGCGCTTTCTTCCGGGCGCAGAGATTTCAGTTTCCCAGTATCCTCGTCTGATAAGCTGGCCAGCCGTCCGCCCCGCACCGGCTCCATGACCCAAACAGGGATTCCCCTCTGAGTAAGTAAATCGTACTTGCTCTTGGCATCCTGCAGAGTCCAGTCTAGGTAGTTTAGCTGAATCTGGCAAAATTCCATATCATCCCCGGTGAAATCTAAAAATTTTTCCAGAGTGTCTGGTCTGGCATGGCTGGAAAATCCCAGATGCCTGATCCGCCCCTTTTTCACCTGTTCCTTAAAGTAATCCAAAATCCCCCACCTGGGTTCCTGATAGGTGGCAATAGAATTTTCATATACATTGTGAAGCAGATAAAAGTCAAAATACTCCACCCCGCATTTTTTCAGCTGATCCTCAAAAACATGAGCCGGATCATAACTTGCGGCAATCTGATGCCCCGGATACTTGCTGGCCAGATACCAAGTATCCCTGGGATATCTGCTGAGAGCCCTGCCAATGGAAATCTCAGAGTTGCCGCCATGGTATGGATAGGCCGTATCAAAATAATTGACGCCATGGGCCATAGCATAGGCCGTCATCTCCTCTACCGCAGCCTGATTAATGGTACCGTCTTCATTCACCGGCAGACGCATGGTACCGAATCCCAGACGGGACAGACTTAAACCTTTGAAATTGCTTGTCTCCATAGTATTCCTCCATTAAGTTTTCATGATTCCTATTTTGCTTCACGGCTGCTGACACGCTCTGCATTGAAACGGCATTCCTCATGAATCCCATGAGGATGTTTAATCGCTTCACATCCGGCTGCTTGGCCGCATACAGCCTGTTCCCTTTGGCTGTAAAATAGATTTGTTTGCTTTCTTTATTTCAGTATATCTTTTTTTAGATCAAAAGTACAATGCTTATTCTGAAAGCTATTATTCATTTAGTGAATACAGACATCAGGCATTCCGCATGTCCTGTAAAAGCATTTCATAAAAATCCATAGCAATATTTGCAGACATAGGTACACCCTGCATTAGAACTATCAGTGTATTATGAATTTTTATAAAAGAGGCTTGTACTTTAAGAGGGCTTAAATAACCATAAACAATGTTCCCGCACCGATCAAGATACAGCCAGCCAGTGACTTTAGTGTAAAGGATTCATGAAGGAAAACAAATGCCAGGAAAAGGGTAAGCACAACACTTAATTTGTCAACAGGTACCACTTTGGAGGCTTCTCCGATCTGCAGTGCCCGGTAATAACAGAGCCAGGAAGCTCCTGTTGCCAGTCCGGAAAGAATCAAAAAAGTCCAACTCTTTTTACTGATTTCCATAATGCCGCTCTGTGTATTTGTCAGGAATACCATTCCCCATGACATGACAACAACTACAACCGTCCGTATTGCTGTGGCAAGATTTGAATTGACGCCTTCTATTCCGATTTTAGCCAGTATAGACGTTAATGCTGCAAACAGCGCAGACAGTATCGCAAATAAAAACCACATCCCATCCACCTCCAGTCAGATATCCTTACTCAATTCTTTTTCAAATACTGTATTAAACAATGTAAGATTGTCAGCCATCTTCTGCACCCTGTCACCTTCTCCCTGAATTTTTCCAAAAATATTTTCGATTTCGGCAGCAAAAAGTTAAATGCACACTCTAAGATTCCCCATAAAAATGAAGGACTTGCTCCAGCATAAGTCCCGCTGCCAATTTGGACAGCAGCAGCAATGTGAATGTAAATGCCACAAGCTTTCTAAATTACAAGCATACAAAATTTCAAAATTATCACTACTCCCTGATAATTTCCACTGTAGACTCTCTTCCACGTTCAATCACCCGGCCTGCATTGATCTTCATCTGCAGGTTTTTCTCATAATCAAGGGCAAACATGCATGAATACAGCACATCCAGCAAATAGGCAATGGAACTGTCTGTGGTAAATGTAGCAATCTTGGAATACTGCCTCTCACGGGTACAGATGCGCAGCACACAGTCCGCCATTCTGGACAGGCTGCTTTCGCCGATATTGGTAATGAGAATAACAGGAATCTTATGCTTTTTAAGGATATCAGCCCCCCGGACTAAAACAGGTGTTTCTCCCGAATAAGATATGATAAGAGCACAGGAGGTGCTTTCTGCCATGTAGGCTGTATAGACAATCTCTCCCTGCAGCTGGCACAGCTCCACCTTTTTCCCAATCCTTGTCATATTATGCTGGAACTCCCTGGCCAGAATCAAATTGTTGCTGACAGCATAGACGCCAACAAAAGACGCCTTCCTCATATACAGCATGGCTTTCTGCAGCTCATCGTGAGTGAGCAGGGACCGAGTGTCATCAATCGCTTCTTTTCTCAGAGCGGCAATCTTTCCTGCTATGGCCATAATAGAATCCCCTTTTTGAAAGGGCAGATTTGCGTCTATTTCCTGAAAATGCGACTGCAGATATTCCTCTTCCTTTAAGAACGCTTCCTTTAACTCATTCCATCCTCCAAAGTCCATCTTGCGGGCAATCCGCACCAAGGTTGACGGGGAAGCAAATGCGCCTTGGGCGATCTCCTTGGTAGTCATGTCTTTTATATCCTGTTTCTTATCAAGAATAAAATCTACAATAGCCCGCTCACTGTTGGAAAAATCGCATTCCTCCAGCCGTTCTCTGATCAACATAAGCTGTCACTCCTGCTTTTTATATTTATTTTACCATTTATTACAAAAAATCATAGTCAAAAATATAATTGTTTTAAAAGCCTTCATCTGTATACCCACAGCATCCTGGCACCCATCTTCGTCAGCTGCGGGTCCTTATTGAACAGCCGGATAAAAAAAGGATGGGAACAGCAGCATAAGAGCGGTACCTCACAAGGAAAATGACGTACAGGTAATGGCAGCATACCCCAGAGTCTGCCTCACCCTTCCGTAATCCTTTGCTCCATAATTAAAGCTGACAATAGGCTGGGAGCTCTGGGTCGTAATAAAATAATCCATCCCCACCGTAATCTGTACAAACAAGGTTCCATAATTCTGGTGGGATTCTGGTATTCAAAACTGATCATTTCATATATCCTCCTACATTGAACTAGCTCTTATTTTAGATGAATACGGGAAATTATCAATAGATCAGGACAGAAAAAACAGCGTTCACATATTTATACCTGATAAACGTAAAATATGTAAGTGCTGTTTTAATTTACTCCCTTTTCATGAAAAGTGTACTCGTTGCTTCGGGAAAGCGTTCCTACTGCGTATAATTTGATAGCACCTTCGGAGGATCGATTCATGCGCCGGCGCTTTTTTATCTTACCATATCACACCTTCACTTTGCATTTTTCGTATAGAAACGATTTAGTTCAAAATACAATGGCATCAGTAACGCATTTATAACCAGAGAATAAAACAAGGGAAGCAGCGCTACCGATATATCCCCGCATAAATAAGCAAACTCGGGATCTAGCATATGACGGCGCATAAGATTCACCGTACTGATTGTAAAGCCGATGCTTCCCCAAATTAAACTGGATCTGCATACCAGTTTAAGCGCATTCGCACTGTCTTTAATCATTTCTGTTGTGCAATGGTTTCTCTTAATTAAATAGGCAAATGCCTTTAGAAAGCCCCGCCAATACCCTGTACACAGCAGCGTCAGAAGGCAGGGAATCAGGATAAATTCCATGCTGATGGAATCCACAAAATACGAAGCTTTGCTGCCGATTCCATATTTGACTATAAACAACACTCCTAAAATTAGGACTACAAACTTTACAAGTAAATTTGAACTTTTTTGAGCGTTATTTGCTTTTTGCTGCAATTCCACAAGATTTTCTTCCGCTCTTTTTTGATAATTTTCCATAGCAATCCTTTCTCCGCTGAGCAGTTCATTTGCGCTGATACCAAGTATTTTACATAAGTCCAGCATAATGGTGGCATCCGGAATGCTTTTTCCGGTTTCCCATTTTGATACTGCCCGGTCGGTAATATTTAACTTTTCTGCTAACTGTTTTTGTGTAAGTCCCTTCTCTTTTCGACAGATTGCAACGAATTTCCCTATCGTTTCCTGATTCATGTTTTTATCCTCCTTACCATCAGTATACATAGAAAAAAGCTGCCCTGAAACTGACCAATGGTTGATTTTGGCAGATTCAACCATCAGTTGATGACTTCTCATGCCATACTCCCTTCTTAATTGCTTCCCTATTGGCCGTTCTGGGCAAATTATCATTACAGTTTTCTTTTATGTTTTCTAATTTCAATTTATATACTTGATTATAAACTATATGCCTGCTGCATATAATGTATACTTATATTGAAAATTGAAGGCGGAAGCAGTCCGCTGATTTCGGCCTCTTGATTACCAAAAAACAAAGGCGGGCCCATTTGGCATACCTGAATTTATGCCGCCCATTGGGTTGCTTTGATTATTATTTCAAAACCGCCGTCAGGCGGCTTATATTCTAACAGGCACATGAAACTCTGCCTGCAGACAGCGATTTATTATTTACCGCTGTTGTAGAAATTCCGTTAATACATAGAGATTATTTTCCGTGCCTTTTCCTTTAAAATATTTCTTGCCTCAATAGGCTCGATAATTTCAACATATTCACCAAAGGAAAGCAGATAAAGAAACGTCCAATCGTTAAGCTGGTATCTGAAAGCTACCTCCAGCGTACCGTCATCTAATCTTTTAATATACTTCTCCTGAAATTCATCATATACTTTATACGCTATCTTTTCTGAGAAGTGCAATATGAATATAGGTGTATTGTATTCTTCCTTATAGGCAGGGGTAATGGAAAAATCCTTTGGCAGTTTGCGTTCAAATATTTGATTTGTTATTTGAATTTCCCTTATGCGGGACATTTTATAAGTACGAATATCATTTTTGCGCTTAGAGTAGGCCACAAGATACCATGCGTGTGATTTGAACACTAATTTTAACGGCTCAACAATCTGATTGGTTATCGCCAATTCTGCATTAAAATAGGTGAATGTAATCACATATTTATTGATTATTGCACGTTCTAAAGATGTAATATTATTTCGTTCCTTTTCGGGACTTCCCCAATATGAAAAATCAATTTCCAACCATTCAGACTGCAAATTATGACTGAACAATCCAGCAACCTTGTTTAATGATTTGTCTGCATCTGGGTAATTTGACGACTTTAAAATCTGTAATGCCTGAATAATATTGTTTTGTTCTTCCTGGGTAAAATAAGACTTGTCCAGTGAAAACCCTTGTAATAAAGACAGCCCTCCGCCATACCCCTTTTGTGACGTAATCGGTATGCCTGCAGCTGAAAGTATGTTGATGTCCCTATATATTGTCCGTGTAGAAACGCAAAGTTCTTCTGCCAGTTGTTTTGCTGTTATATTCTCATGCCATAACAAGAGAAACACAATTTGAATAAGTCTGTCTATCTGCATATCACCACTCTGCATTTTTATATTTTATGGCAAGCTGTTTTAGATTGTTCAGATTATCTGAATTATCCTCTAGGTTTTCTTTAAGTGTGGAACAGGGAAATTCACCGCACTGGGCACAGTTTCCATAAGTTTTTTTCATACCGCATATCCTTATTTCACAATCCCTGCACATTTTAGGTGACACAGTATCAGAATGACATCCCAAACAATACATATCCTCTTTTGAAAATCTGCAGGTATCAGTTGAATACTCCTTTGCCAGTTGTATCTGCCTGACTACATTATTTTCGATAGAAGCCAGATAAACAGGACACCCATTACAATTCAATCCGCAATATGCTAAAGCCATTAAAACATACCCTCCCCTAAATATTTGTCATGGGGAACAATTAAGCACTTTTCCATAGATTTCCAATAGCTGTTGTAAAGATTTTTTTGTGCTGCTCCATAGTTTTCTTTTGTGTCAAATTCCCAATAAAGCATATACTTAACACTTTTTACAATACGGGTAATTTTAAGGGGTGGCAGCCCCTCTTTAATTTGCTCCATATCTATGTGATACCCTCTTTTGGCAAAACGAAGCAGAAGTAATCCCTCCTGTTTTTCCAAAAAGCTTTTAGCTTCAAGCATCAGTGCTTCAAATTCCTCTGCTTTTTGCGGCTTGACTTGATAAATGCATATTTCAGTAAATGGCATATTTAGATCCTCCTTTGCTTTGAAAGTCCGCCGCCGATTAGGCGGCATGCATTCAGGGATGCCAAATGCACCCATCTGACTTTCTTGTGTTGTGGTGCGTCCGCTGCCGGGCACATACAGGTTTGTTTTATTATGTACTCTCCAAATCTCTCTTCGCCTGACTTTGGTACTGGTTTTCCGTCATATTCACCTGAATTTAATTAACGCATGTGCCACATACGCCTCATAAATTTATGCACATCCGGCAAAAATCATCTCGTAAAATCAGGCACAGAGAAATTATGAGCATACATTATTTTAGCATTAGGAATATGACATCAAGCGTGTCGCATTCCTTTATTTTTTCATAGGACAACAAGATAATATATCTGTTCATATTTTTATGATATTGCCCTTTTTTCTTTTTGCACGCCATTTCAGAAAAATTACATGCCATAATTATATACGGACTTCTGAGCAATTGCAACTCAAGAGGTTTTGGAAAGCCGCTGGTATTTATCCCTATCTTCGGTAAATACAATCTGATGCGATTGGAGTATATCTTGCTGCGGATATATTTGTCGGTGGTACTGTAATAGTCCAAAATCTGCTGTATCTGTCCAATGGACTATGCTGCCTGAAGAAACAGCTGCCCCGCAGGCTGCCGGAACCATGGCAGCGACAGAGCCTATCATTATAATTTTCACCTTCTTGCTTTTAAATATATGAGGAAAATAATCCGGAAAACGGTTTTATCTTTCTATCCATGTTTCTGTTTCACCATCCTTGATTGAATGTTATGCAAAACTTTGGTAAAATGAGCATAAGAAAAAATATATCCATGGAGGAATGACAAATGAGCCAGTTAGAACAATATGATCAGCGAATCGCTCGCATTATGTCCAAAATCGAAGCCCTGGGTGACAGAACGTTTACCTTTTCCTGCGGGAAGTGGCCGCCGGTCTGGGAACCGCCTATGAGTGAAGAGGAGGTTGCCGCCTTTGAAGCAGAAAAGGGAATCCGCCTGCCAGAGGATTACCGCCGCTTTATCACCACCATTGCTGCTTCCGGAAGCCAGCCCTTTTACGGCCTGCTGCCCTTACATCAGAAAGAAAGTACCGTGGAACAGCCCTTTCCCTACACTCCAGACCATATCCTCTACTTTCTCCATATGACCGAGGAAGAGATGGACGAGTTTTATGACGAGGATATCCCCTTTACTGCTGATAACGGGCTGTTGGCACTGTGTACCGAAGGGGACGGCATGGACAGCGTACTGGTGGTAAACAGCAAGGACCCGGATACCTATGGTACCGTCTGGTATTACGACCTGGCCAATGACTGCGGGATTATCCCCATGCGTGACAAGGACACGGGTAAGCTTTTCCGCTTTCTGGACTGGCTGGAGTATTGGGCGGACCGGACAGCCAGCCTAAAAAGCAAGGAATATTTCAGCTTTTCTGAAACCATACAGCTGCCGGAAGCTCCGGATAATCCAGACATCATGGGACGGAAAATGGGTTGGATTGAATAAGCAGCATAAGGAAAGCATAAAGAATTGAAAATAATTAAAATTGACAAGACTAAGATTCCGAAGGCTATGGAAATCATAGAAAAAGCCGCTTCCCTTATGGAGGAACGAGATTGTG
Source organism: uncultured Hungatella sp. (assembly GCA_949879025.1). Lineage (GTDB taxonomy): Bacteria > Bacillota > Clostridia > Lachnospirales > Lachnospiraceae > UBA3402. Next base: position 20,563 of record CATLBO010000030.1, read on the forward strand.
GACAGGATCTGGAAGTTAAAGAAGAACTGACGAGGCTGCAAAACAGTTTAAGGAAGCTTTCCGGAAATGAGAAACTGCAGATAAAGGATTTTCAAAGGTATTGGAGTTATGCCAGTTTGGAAACCATGGCGCAAAAGGCATTAGCGCCTCCACCCTCTATGGACAATATCACGAACGAACAGATTAAAGAAATTATTTTAGGTATTTTAAAACATAGCGAAGCCGAAATGGACTGGTGGCTGGAGTATCTGACTATCAATACCGGTTTGGCTAATCTGACAGATTATATCTTTTACCCCAATCTTATTGGCCTTGATACACAGGCTGGCCTGGAACAGATTGCGGATAAGATTATTGCTGACCGAAAATAGAGGAATATTGCGTGGATAAAAAATCCAATGGCCTGGACGGTTCCTGCGCTCCCTATAAAACCACCTGCAGCTCCATGTCCCCCATCCTGCTTCCATTTCCTGCCATTCAGCAGATGTACACTAACGGACATTTCTGCTGTGCCTTCAAGTCCGGCATCGTCACCAACGGAATGGGCATCGTAAGGGATATCACCTTTTGCAGCAAAAACTTCCTCAATGCACACCTAGATATTATGGCGGGAAAGGAATCTGCTTCCCCGGATGAGGATAAAAATCTTGCTGATGGAAAAACCTTTATTCCTCTGCTGTCCCAATGCCCCGGCCCTTCCCATGAAACGCAGAGGCGGCCAGGCGCATCTGCCACCGCAAAACCATTGCACAAAGCCTTCCTGCAGCGGAGGCCTGGTGCAAATGAGGGATCCTGAAATCAGGTTGTTTTGCAGGCTGCAGGCCCAAGCAAACACCGATCTTAACCGCTGCTTTAAATACACACCTAAATCAGCGGTATGCAACAATTAACAGCCTCCGGCTGGCAAACGGTTTCATTTATGGCGGTGCCACGAAGTGCGGGGAATGGGGTTACTGTAAAAGTCCTGCTGACCACTAGGCGGCATAAGTTCAGGGATGCCTCACGTGCCCGCCAGACTTTCATGTGCGGCGGTATGCTGGCTGCCGGGCACGTGCAGGTTTACTTTAGAAAATGGACAGCGTTTTCCAATACATTGGTTATTTTTTCCGGAATGCCCGCACACTACCTCCTGCTTTTCCATCTCAATCCTTAAGTTATCTTTCACAAAATCAACAGCCGCAAGGATGGACAAGTAGGAATCCCTTTTACAGCAGCGGGGTCCGCCAACCATCCCTATCTGTCCCAAAGCCTTTGAAGTCATCAGATGAGAAAGCGCAAAAGGCTCAACAGCCAGCGGTGTAGATTTAGAAATAATCGACACAAACATACCGGCACTGATTCCGGCTCCGCAGGCTCCCCAAAAGCCACAAGCCCCACCGGGAACACTTTTCCCCCTGTTCATCATTTCGGCCAATGCCTGCCGCAGATCAATGTCACCTCCGGCATTTTTATAAGCCGTCAGCAAAGCCGAACCGACCATTACATGATGTTCCGGCCCATGCATATGACAGAATGGCTGCTCCATCATCCTCTCTATAATCTCAACCGGATTCTTTGAAACCTCTTTCAGGCACATCCCGATAATGACATCCATTCCGGCAGTATGGCACTCATTACATACATAATGCCCTTTTACGCATCTGGTCTTACTTGTCTCCTTCTTATGGCATATGACACACTCCATTACCTCATCTGTCTCCAGATATTCAAGCGGCGCTTTACATATCAAGCATTCTTCCTTCATAAGCGATCCCTTCTTCCTTAACAGTGATTTCTTTCCCCATTATACAGGACATCCCGCCAAAAAGCACCTGTTATTTCTCCTAAAACCCCTTCGATGTAAACGGCAACTGGATCATATTCACAATTCCGGACAGCACCGACTCCTCTCTCCATGATGCCCTTCCAGACATTCCCGGAAAAAATTCCCCATGACTGCACCCCACACTTCTGCCTTATATATTTTTTTGCTTTTCTCTTAAACAGACCATAAAATACCAATTCCAAACAGGCTTAAGACAATTCCAAATATCCGGTTTATATACCGAAAATTCCTCCTCTCCCTCTTCTCTTTGCCAACTTCGCTCTAAAAGACAGCGCTCCCCACCAGAAGTAGGTGCCCAAAAACACACCCAGAACCACCATAAGCCCCCCAGCCAAACCATGATCCCCGGTAATACCAGACCAGGAAAAGGCAAACAGAAATGTCAAAACCGTCGCTGGGTTCATGAGCCCAACCGCAAAAGAAGACAGAAAGAATGCCGCTTCCCCTTATCCGGGTCCATTCCCGTTCCCATGGCTTTTTCCTTTCCCATCAGAAGCCCCGCTCCCATAAAGAGGACCAGGCTCCCTCCAAGAAAATTGTAAAGCTCCTCCTGTTTTATGTTTCCTTTTAAGAATCCCGCCCCAAATTTCTATTTCCAATGATTGGCCGCTTCTATCGTTCCTATATGGTATACCTAATGGCGTGAAGCGCCCTCTAATCCCACTAAATCTACATTACGGTATATCTCTTGGTATCCCTTATGGCGCAAAGCCCCCACCCTTGAAGGAGTCTGCATTACGGTGTGTCCTTTAGATATCATTCTTACAACAAAACATAGTAAATACTCATATTATATATTATACCATGCTTGACAGCTATGCTGTTTCACGCTATACTGTCCCTATCATTATCCCTAGTACTGCTTTGCGGAAATTCCGGTGAATGAAGCACTTGCTGTCTATGCCCTCTGCATGTCTGCAAAGCTAGAGGCAGGCACCACTGCGCCGTCGTTTTGCAGACGCACAGATGCCGCAGACATCTGGCACTTTCTTCACCGTTATTTCCACAAGCCAGTACTAGACAGAAAGGAGACTGCCTCCATGGAACTGAGAGTCCTTCAATATTTCCTTGCCGTCACCCGGGAACAGAGTATTTCCGGCGCAGCAGAATCCCTCCACTTATCCCAGCCCACCCTTTCCAGACAGCTGAAAGAACTGGAAGAAGAACTGGGAAAACAGCTGTTTATCCGTGGAAACCGCCGCATTTCCCTGACCGAAGAAGGCATGATCCTGCGCAAGCGGGCGGAAGAGGTTATGGACTTAATCCACAAGACCCGGCAGGAAATATCCGTCACAGACCATGGCATATCCGGAGACGTCTTCATCGGCGCCGGGGAGACAGACGGGGTGCGGCTCCTGGCCTGCGCCGCCAGGAAACTGCAGGAATCCTATCCGGATATCCGCTATCACATTGCCAGCGGCGATACCACGGATGTGCTGGAAAATCTTGATAAAGGGCTCATTGATTTCGGCCTTCTTTTCAGCGCCGTGGACACGTCCAAATATGACTCTATACGCTTTCCCGTCAAAGACGCCTACGGCATTCTCATGAGAAAAGACAGCCCCCTGGCCGGGAAAGATTTCCTCACGCCTGAAGATCTGCTGGACAAACCCCTGATCTTCAACCGCAACACTAAGGACGGGGATCTGCTCATGTCCTGGCTGAACAGGAGCCTTTCTGAGATCCACACGGCGGCCACCTACAATCTGCTGTTTAATGCCTCCCTCATGGTGGAAGAAGGTCTGGGATACGCCTTTGCCCTGGACAAGATCGTCCATGTGACAGAAAACAGCAGCCTCCTGTTTAAGCCCTTATCCCCTGCCATACATGCTGAAATGAACCTGATCTGGAAAAAATATCAGTTCTTTTCCAAGGCTGCCCAGAAATTCTTAGAAGAGATCACCTCCGTGGTGACGGGGCAATCCTAAGAATGCCTTGCGCCTGCCCTTATATACGAACACCACTCCCCTTACCGAAATGTCACCGTAACATTTCCCCGCCCTAAAGCGCCGCCTCAAATTCCTGGGAGCCGACTTGAATCGTAATCGGCAGCATAGCATCTCCTTTTTTGTCTTTTTGTTCTTCTGTTCTTGTCATCACAGTATTGTTCTCCACCCATGCCCTGTCTGCATTTACCCGGTATCCGTCCGGAGTTACCGTATCAGACGCCATCCAGCCCTCCTGGTCAAAATAATAACATTCCGCCGTGCCGTCCCTATTTCCGTCCAGCCAGTACCAGCCAGAAGCCGCACAACCTCCGTCCTCATTCTCATACCGCCACCTCTGCCCACTGGTGCTGTCTTCCTGCCTCCATCCTGCCCCAAATGCTGCCTGGGAAATAAGGAGAGAACCAAGAACCACAGACCATGCCAGTCTCCACTTTCTCAAAAAATCCCTGCTTACTCTTATTTCAAACTCCGCCCAAACCGGCGAAGCTCTTCAAGTTTCTCCTCTGTCTTGTTTTCCTTCCCATAAGCCGTGTAGATTCCCATGTCCTCCAGCTTCAGATAGGACAAAAAGGAATGCTCATACTCATAAATTGCCCCGCCATACATATGGTTGCTGCCGGAGCTTAAGATTAATGCCGCCTTTTTCAGATTCCTCGGCTTATCCAGAGCATAAATCCGGTTAACGGCGCATTGCAGCTGTCCCGTAAAGCTGTGATAGTAAATCGGAGAAGCCAGCACGATCATCTGAGCCTCCTCCAAAAGCGGATAAACCTCCTGCATATCATCCTGCTGAATACATTTGCCCTTCCCTTTTGTATGGCAGTACTCACAGGCCAGACAGCCGGCTATTTTCTTTTGACATACATTTACCACCGTAATCTTATGACCGTTTTCACCGGCTCCCTCCACAAACGCCGAAACCATGGCCGCCGTATTCCCATGGGGACGGGGACTTCCATTTAACACTAAAATATTCATCATATCCTCCTTAACCTCTCCCTATTTTTGCCAGTCTCTTTTTCCACAAAACCACAGCCAGGGGAATCCCCGCCAGCTCCGCCGCCAGAAACCCGGTCCACAGAATATCCAGGTTCCCAAACACCCTTAAGATCATAGTAAACCCAAGAGGCAGAACAGCCTGCCTGGTCATGGTGATCACCATGCTGCTCATTCCCATAGAAAGTCCCTGGAACCCTGCCGACAGCACCAAACCGGGAATCGCCAGAAGCCATGACAAAGCCAGAATACGCAGGGCCGGAATCCCGATCTGAAGCATAAACTCAGAGGCGTCAAAAATCCGGAGCACCATGGCCGGCGCAAGCTCCAGCACGGCGAAAAATGCCAGATAAAATAAGACTCCGTACACCATGGCCCATTTCACCCCGTCCACAATCCGGTCTTTTTTCCCAGCCCCGTAATTGTAAGCCACAACAGGAATCAGCCCGTTATTAATCCCATGGACCCCTACGGTACAAATGTTATAAATACGAACGCATATCCCATACACCGCCACCGCCGTGGCAGAAAATCCCAGCAGAATGGAATTCATCAGTATCCCCACAAAAGATGTCAGCACCTGCACCAGAGTGGAAGGCAGCCCCACCTTCAGGATCGTGATCACACTTCCCATGTGAGGACGGAAGGTAAAACCAAAAGGAATCTCTTGATTCCACCTCCGGTTAATCACGATACCCGCAATCATTCCCACAATCTGCCCCACCACCGTGGCAATGGCTGCCCCCAGAGTCTCCATTCTGGGAAAACCAAACCATCCAAAGATGAAGATCGGATCAAGAATCAAGTTGGTCACAGACGCCGCCGACAAGGTAAACAGAAACAGCCCTGAACGGCCGCTGGCAATGACAAACCGGTCAAAGACCCACTGCCCCATCTGCCCAAACGAAAACAGCATGCACACCGTCAGATAATCTATACCATACTCCGCAATTACCTGGTTTCCGCCTGACTGCCACCGAAAATACGGTTTCACAAACAACACGCACATGACAGCAATGACCACCCAGGAGCATAAAGCAATAAAGATCGCCCCGTCCGCCGCCTTTCTCACCTCTCCCTGATCCCTTCTCCCAAGAGCCCTGGAGATCACGGCATTCAACCCCACCGCATTGCCAAGTCCCAGGGCAGATACAAGAAGCTGGATCGGCGCCGCAAGGGAAAGGGCTGTCAATGCCTCCTCGGAAATCCTGGAAACAAACATGGAATCCACAAAATTGTATAAAGAATTGATAAACAGACTGACCATCAGAGGAATCCCAGTCATCAGGATTAGCCTGCTTATTCTCTGGGTTCCCATACTATTTTCCTTTTGTACCGCTTCCTTCATTTACATCTCCTCCCATCCCCCTAATTCGTTTGTATTTATTATAAAATACCTGGAGATGAATATCAAATACTTATACCATATGCCTTTCTATGCCTTTTTCACATAGTATATTTATTTATCAACACCTATCAACACCTTTAGGTTAATTGAAATCCTGAATGCAGCACCTTACGAAAATGGTCATTCTCCTTATAACAGAAGAACGACCATTTTCTCACCTTATCTCCACAGCCTCCACAAAAACCTCCCCTGACAGTTCCCCTATGGCCTCACTGCCGGACACCGCCTTCCCAAGCTCATACAGCTCGCTGTAAGATCCAAAGTCTCCATAATACATTACCACGTTACCCCAGGGCTCAAAATATGCCAGACCGCCGGCCCCGCCGCCTTCCGTAAGGGGAGTATCTTCCGTTTCCAGCTTTTGAGGCGGATAAAAAATCTTTTCATTCCCTCCATAATCCTCTATCTGAATCGTCAATGGCAGCTGCTCATAAAGGCTCTTCGCCCCCGCACTGTCATTCAATTCAAATAGAATGGTCTGATCCTCATCCGAAACCTGTATTCTCCAATCTCCCGTTTCGGTCATGCCCCCAGATAAATCCTCCTCCTCATCATCCCCAGGCTTCTGGCCAGACAGGCCCGGTCTCTCTTCCTCTTCCGACTCTCCGCCATCCCTCTCGGTCTCTGTCACCTTCCGCTCCTCCTTTGGCAGCGCTTCTGTCCCACCGGCAGACGTCCCCCTGACCGCAGCAGAATCCCCCGCAGCCGGTCACGAAAGCCGGCCAGCAAAAGCATACCCGCTCCTTTCACAAGCGCCCCTCCCTTTCCTCTGCCAGCCCCAGGGCAACTTCCCCACGCTATGCACAGCAACAGCCTGCCTCCACAATAATTTCCCCATGGCACGTCTCATCATTGCGGATGATCTCATCCACATAAGGCACATAAATATGGCCGGACAAAGGATTTTTAATACTCATGACCCTGGTTGTCACCGTGGCCTCCACTTCCGACTTCTCAAAAGCCAGATCTGTGTCAATCATCTCACAGCTGACCAGCTTTAAATTCTTACAGTAACACAGAGGCTGAGTCCCGATGATCCGGCAGTTCTCAAAGGTCACGTTCTCACAGTACCAGGCCAAATACTCTCCTTTTACTGTACTGTTGCGCACCACTACATTCTTTGCGTGCCAGAAAGCGTCCTTAGTATCAAAATCACAGTTCTCAAACACGGAATCCTCAATATACTGGAACGAATACTTCCCCTTCATAGAAACATGGTCAAACCGCAAATGGTCGGAACCCATCATAAAATATTCACTCTCCACCTTACAGTCCTTCATCCCAATCCCCCGGACGAACCAGCCAAACTCCGGGGAGACCACATCACAGCCCCTCATCTCCACGCAGCTGCACTCCCGAAGGGCCTTAATCCCATGAAGCTGACTGTCCGTAATCTCAACATCCTCCGAATACCACAGCGCCGCGCGGCAAAGCTCGGTCATCCGGGAACCCGCAATCTTAAGTCCCCTGTCATGCCAGAAAGGATATCGCAGATTAAAAAAACAGTCCCGAACCTGAATATTCCCGCTTTCCTTCAAAGCGCTCTCCCCGTCTGCCGGGCCGTCAAAGCTGCAATTCTTAATGACAATCCCCTGACTTCCATATAAAGCCCGCTCCCTATCAAAAGTTTCATTTACGATTGTCTTCATTGTCTTTCCTCCCGCTCTTCTTTGATAAACAAATACACGTTCTATGAAAAGTATATATCCCTCATACACAAATGCAAAAATTTATAGGTAATATTATTCTATGCCTTTTCACTATATCTTATTGCGAAAGCGCCCCCACTCCGAAGGAGTCTGCATAGCGGTATACACATTGGATATCCATCACCCAATCCGGAACCAATATCCAGCCCCCCAGACCGTCTCAATCATCTGGGGCCCCGGCCACGAATTCTCATGGACATGGACGTCTCCCCCATAGTTTTCCAGCGCCTCCAGAATCTCCCCCTTCCTGGAAGGATCCAGAAGAAGCAAATGGCTGCACCACAGCCGCTCCTCATCATGGCCGATCTTCAGATACCCTTCCCGTCTCATTCCGATATTGGCCCCCATGTCATTGGCGCACTGGTAAATCCCGGCCACCCGGCAGGCACGGCTTCCCAGCTCCCCCCGGACCGTGACAATACTTCCAATCCCGATCCCCAGATCCCCTGCCACAATCTCCGTCACCACGATCTCATCCTCCCCGGCAGACGTCCTTCCCGAAAGGATGTGAAACCACTCCGGCTCTGATATCACATTGGCCGTGTACACCGTTCCCTCCACACCGACATCCGGCATGGCCAGGGAAAAATACAACCGTTCCTTATGAATTGCCGGAAATGTCTCCCTCTCTCTCCCCGGACTGCCGCCATTCCAAGGACTGCTCCTGACAGATACAGAACCGCCATGCCCTGGCGCTGTGGGCAAACTCCATAAAGGAAAGGGTTACGGTCTGCGCATAAAAAGCGCCAGCACCTGCTCTGCTGCAAAATACCCCTGTGTCAGGATACAGCCGCCTTAAATAGAGAACACACATGGAACCATCACCACAGTCCCCAGTTCACCACCCGCCCGGTCCCCATGGCGAACACAATCACAAAGGCCAGATAGTATACAAAATGCTTCCCTCCCAGCACAATCTTTAACGCTCCCAGATTGGTAATCTTGGTGGCAGGCCCCGTAAGCATAAACGCAGACGCACCTCCCATACTCATACCGGACAACAGCCACTGCTGCAAAAGGGGGATCGTCCCTCCCCCGCAGGCATACAGAGGCACCCCCAAGGTAGCTGCCATGAGAACTCCAAAGCCCTCCTGCCTGCCAAACAGAGCCGCAAACCGGTCAGCAGGCACATACCTCTGAAACAGCGCTGACAGCAGGACGCCCAGGAAAAAATATCCCCCCGTAGCCCGTACATTTCTTCCAAGGTTCTTTAAAAACCGCAGAGCCGGATTGGGGTCCGTATCCCTGCCCGCCCGTTCCTCAAAACCGGAAAAGTTAAAGAAAGGTTTATCCCGGAAAAAGAACCGCACAAAAAGCCCTGCCCCCGTCCCGCACAAAAAGCAGGAAACGCAGCGGATCACCAGAGCCTTTTGTCCCAGAGCCCCGCTGTAGATGATCAGCTGAGGATTTAAAAGAATAGAACTCATCATAAATGCCGCCAGCAGATCGTCTCTCATCCCTTTCTGGGAAAATGACGCCGCTATGGGAATGGTGCCATACATACACAGGGGAGACGCAATTCCCAGAAGGCTTGCGGGGATCACACCCAGAATCCCCGGCTTTTTCCCGTTTAAAGCCTGAAACAGACTGTGGATTCTGGCCTTGCCAAACACGGAGATGACAGAGCCCAGTACCATGCCAAAGACCCAGTATGGAGCAATCTGCTCCAGCTGAACCGTAAAATAATACCACAGATAAATCCACTCACGGCGCAGGACAATAGCCAGCCCCTCTGCCAGCTCACTCATCAAGATTCACCAGGGTGTACTCCCTGCTCCCCAGCCCGATCTCCTGGGCATGAACCACCGTAAGAATCCCGTTTCTTGACTCAATACGCTCAATTAGGGAAGCCCCGTCCTCTGCTGCGTACACCAGATCCACACAGGCCTGGTCCAGTGCCACCGGGTCAGTAGAAGCCAGGATTCCGATATCGTGCATGTCCGGTTTGGCCGGATTGCTGTCACAGTCACAGTCCACGGACAGGTTGTTCATGACACTGATATAGCGCATGTCACCCTCCATATAGTCGCTGACCGCCTTGGCCGCCTCTGCCATGGACTCCAGAAAATCATCCTGGGTTCCGCCGGACCAGCTGCTTTCACTGGCGCCCCCTGAATGAATCAGCATTTTCCCGTTCTGGGAAGCAATACCAATAGAAATATTCTTTAAGGCGCCGCCAAATCCTCCCATGGCATGGCCTTTAAAATGGGACAGCACCAGTATGGAATCATAATCTGCCAGACCAGATCCCACTATATCCTTTGTCAGATGTTTCCCCCCTGCCACCGGAAGATCCATAGTTCCCTCCCCGTCTAAAATATCAACAGGAGCAATGGCCGCAAACCCGTGATCCTCGGCTACCTGCAAATGAAGCGCCGTGCTGGCCCGCCGCCCTCCGTAAGCCGTGTTGCTGTCCACAATGGTGCCATCCACCCTTGCCACAAGCTCCTTAATCAGATCCGGCGATAAGTAATTGCTGCCTCCTGGCTCCCCCATACTTAGTTTTACCGCCACCTTGCCCTCTGCCTCACTTCCCATGGCGTCATAAACTGCCATAAGTCCCTCCGGAGTAATGGAGCCTGTCATATACACCACCGGCTTCTCGTTCTGTCCCTGGACGTTTCCTGTCAGAACCGTTCCCATTGCTGACGACTCCGCTTCTGCTGCCCCGCCCGATTGCGCCTCCGCCCCTTGTCCTGTAGCTGCCCTCTGCTGGGCTGTCTGGTCTGCCGCCTGGGCCTGAGCCTCCGTCTCCACCGCTGCTGTCGTCTGGCCGCTCTTTACTCCCTGACTGACGCAGCCTGCCGTCACCGCTGCCACTGCCATTCCCAGAAAAAGCAGCATTCTTTTCTTCATAAATTTCATTCTCCTTTTTCAAAAATTCCTGTAACCTTTCACAGTGACCCCCCATGTTCCTACGCCTCTATTTTTCCGCAGTATCCAACACCTGGTTGAGACAGTTCATGGCATTGAGCAGACGGGGATAACCGGTGTAAGGCAGGCACTGATACAGAACCTGGGTCAGAAACTCCTTATCACGCCCCATGTTTACGTTACCTGAAATATGGGAGCGGATTTGGCTCTCGGTTCCCAGATTCACCAGCACACACAGAGTAAGCATTTCCCTTGTCTCCAGGTTAAGACCGCCTCTGGTATAGTAATCCCCGAAACAGTTGGTCACCAGATAATAAGAAGACACCGGCATATGCTCTGGCCCTCCGGCTGCTGCCTGGCGCATAGTCTCACCAAAAATCGCTGCCTGGGCATTGAGGCCCTTTTCAAACCTGTCCTTCCCGGCCGCCGTTGTCTGCGGTTTCAGCGGCAGTTTTATCCCCTGATCCAAAAGCACCTGGTCCACAAGGATTATTGCATCCTTTGTCCTGGGGAATCCTACATAGGGGGAACAGTGGTATACCGCTTCCTTAATCTCCACCGGCGTCACGCCTGCGGCCAAAGCCTGCTCTGTCTGCGTTGTTAACATTTCTTTCGACTGTTGGCATACTAACGATACCAGGGAGATCAACTGTTTCTCCCTCTCTGTCAGCAGGTTATTGCGGACCTTTACTTCCTCATCAATAAAATAGTTTCTGATCGCCTCAAACTCCGGGTTTGCCGCTTTAAAATCATAGCCCTTTTCCATTTCTGTTCTCCTTCCTCTGTCCAAATTCTCCCTGATTTTTTCTGTGATTTCTGACTCCATTTTATCTCAATTCAGAAATTTTATCCAATACTCATATTAAATATTGTATCATGACTATAAAGCATGGTTCTAAATTACCCTTCTATATTTCTATGTTCCTGGTCGTACTTCCCACATTTGATTCCTCATACCAAGATATCCTCATCAGACAAGAAAGTACATGTCCCTTGTCCTCTGAGGATATCTTAAATATTCTTACCAGGCAGAAACCTTGTGGATAATCAGGAGCTTTCCGCCTTGCAGTTTTTCTATCTCTATCTCTATTTCCATCTCGCAGGAAGATACTCCTAACTGGATCATGGCATTTTCCATATACGCCTATTTATAGGGTTCTTCCTCATAGGCCTGGTGCCATTCCCCCAGAAGCTGTTCATTCTCTATTACGTTATAAAACGTATGACTTCCCCTTTTGCTTCTGACACTGAAAGACTTCTTTTGCAAACATCCGCTGATCAGTCCCGAAACATTTCCGTTTACTAATCATAGTTTAAACATTCCCGGCCGTACTGTAAAGCAGGCGGAAATTTATCACTTAGTTACTTTCCGGTAACCTCCTCTACTATACCGCCGCTTTCACTGCCTCCAGAAACTGTTTCATGATCCTGAAAGCCTTTCATTCCCTATGCTGATCATTTGCTTCCACAATCTCAGCCAGGCGGATGGATTCATTATGGTAACGTTTATCCGGATTCTTTTCCGGAATGGTCAGCCGGATAGCATTCTTTGGACAGTGGTGGATACACGCCATACACACCTGGCAGTTTTCCCCTGTATACACAGCTTTCTGATTCTCCACACGGATGCAGCCCCCGGGACAGACTCTGGTACAGACCCCGCAGCCGATACAATCCCCGGTCACCTCATAAAGATTTTTCCAGAGTTTTTCCGGTTCTCCTGCCGTT